>NZ_DASYTH010000122.1:0-82453 GCF_036002505.1 Actinophytocola sp.
CGCCAGCGTTCGTCCTGAGCCAGGATCAAACTCTCCAAAAAAACCTGACCCACAAAAGACCAACCCACAGGTCAGCCCAACTCAAAGAAACCCCAAAACGAGGGATCCTTCATATAAGCTCTACTGGCTTAATCTATCGACACACTGTTGAGTTCTCAAACAACACACGCACACCCATCACACGCACGCAACGCGATCCAGGGGCTTGTTACTGCCTCGAGTTTTCCCGACTCGAACTTCGTCCGAGCCAGGGACCGCCCACTCTACCACTTGCTGTGGGAGCTTGGTTCGCGGCCCCTCTGCCAGCACCCGTTCCCCTGTCCGGAGCCCGTTTCGTGCTGGCGAGAAGGAAGGTTACACGGTCGCCGTCAGCCCGATCAAACCGGTATCCCCTAACGGGAAAAGCGCAGGTCAGGCAACCACTTCCACGCCCGCGGTGCTGCGCTTGCCCCGGCGCAGCACCAACCACTTCCCGTGCAGCAGGTCGCCCTCCGTCGGCCGCCAGTCCTCGGCGGTCACCTTCGCGTTGTTCACGTAGGCACCGCCCTCGTTGACCGTGCGGCGAGCCGCGCCCCGGCTGTCCGCGAGCCCGGCGGTGACCAGCAGATCGACGATCGTGGGCTGCTCGGCCAGCCGAGCGGTCCCGGTCGGCGCCTCGGCCATGGCCGCGTCCAGCGTGGCGGCGTCCAGCTCGCGCAGTTCGCCCCGCCCGAACAGGGCCTGGCTCGCCGCGATCACCTGCCGGGTCTCGCGCTCACCGTGCACCAGCGTGGTGAACTCCCCGGCCAGCCGGCGCTGGGCGGCCCGCAACTGCGGCTTCTCCGCCGTGGACACGGCCAGCTCGTCGATCTCCTCCCGGGTGAGGAACGTGAACATGCGCAGGTACCGCAACGCGTCCTCGTCGCCGGCGTTGACGAAGTACTGGTACCACGCGTACGGCGAGGTCATCACCGGGTCGAGCCAGACGTTCCCGCCGCCGGTGGACTTGCCGAACTTCTTCCCGTCGGAATCGGTGACCAGGGGCAAGGTCAGCGCGTGCACCGCGATTCCGTCGACCCGGCGGACCAGGTCCACCCCGGAGATGATGTTGCCCCACTGGTCGGCGCCGCCGACCTGCAGCCGGCACTCGTGCCGGCGCCGCAGCTGCAGGTAGTCGTTGGCCTGCAACAACATGTAGCTGAACTCGGTGTAGGAGATGCCGTCCGACTCGAGCCGCCGTCTGATCGTGTCCCGGGCCAGCATCACGTTGACCGAGAAGTGCTTGCCGATGTCCCGCAGGAACGTGGTGACCGGTAGGTCGGCCGTCCAGGTCACGTTGTTCTCCACCAGCGCTCCGGCCGGCGAGGCGTCGAAGTCGACGAACCGCTCGAGCTGGCCCCGGATCCGTTCGGTCCACTCGGCGACCGTGTCCAGGGACTGCATGGCCCGCTCGCCGACCTCGCGGGGGTCGCCGACCAGCCCGGTGGCGCCACCGGCGAGCACGATCGGCCGGTGCCCGGCGCGCTGGAACCGGCGCAGCCCGAGCAGCGGGATCATGTGCCCGGCGTGCAAGCTCGGCCCGGTCGGGTCGAACCCGGCGTACAGCGTGATCGGCCCGGCGTCCAGGTCCCGGCGCAACGCGTCGAGATCGGTCGACTGCGCGATCAGCCCGCGCCAGCTCAGCTCGTCGAGAATGTGTTCGGCCACGAATGTCATCTTCCCGCACCGAATCCAGCGGGTTTCGGTGGATGCCGGCTATGCCGGCGAGGATGACCCGCGCCGTTTGCCGCCGCGGCGGTAGGTGCTGACGGACGTGGAGCTGTTGAGCCAGAAGCGCCAGGGGACGTCCACGGCGACGGCGACGCCGACGCGGGGGCCGACGTGGATCTCGTGATCCGCCACCGGGTTCCCGGCCAACAGCCGCACCGGGGAGCCGGGGTCGGTGAGGTCCACGCCGTTGTGGTCGCGGTCCAGGCCGAGCACGCCGGTGAGCCGGGCCGGGCCCTTGGCCAACTCGGCGGTGCTGCGCGCGCCCGGGCGCCGGAGGGCGGCAACGTCCACTCCGGACACGACCTCGCCGGCGCGGAGCAGCACCGCGCCCGGCACGCCGTCGGTCAACGACACCACGTTGGCGCAGAAATGCATGCCGTAGACGAAGTACACGTACAGGTGGCCGGCCGGGCCGAACATCACCTCGTTGCGCGCGGTCCGGCCGCGGTAGCAGTGGGAGGCCGGGTCGTCGCCGCCGCGGTACGCCTCGACCTCGGTGAGCCGGACACCGACGACCCCCTCGGGTAACTCCGACTCGAGCACGCAACCGAGCAGAAACTTCGCCGCGTCAACAGGGTCGACCGCCAGCTCCTGCCGGGTGAGCTGCCGGCCGGGCGGCGCTTCACCGGCAACGGACACGACGCCGAGCCTATACGGTGACCGGCGTTTGCCGTTCCGCCGTGGCCGCCGGCAGGTACAGCGGTGCGGCCAGAGCCAGCACCACCGCACCGGTCACGATCGCGGTGCTGACGGAGGTCGCGGTGGCGAGCGCGGTCAGCAGGATCAGGCCGAGCGCGCTGGCCGGCTGGCTGATCATCGAGTTGACCGACAGCACGGTCGAGCGGTGCGCGGCGGACACCTCGCGGTGCAGCAACGTGCTGTGGACCGGGTTGCTCGCACCGTGGACCAGGTAGGCCGCGAGGTATCCGGTCAGCACGCCGGCCGGTCCGGCGAGCAGGCCCATGCCGAGCACGGCGACGCCCTGCCCGATCCGCAACACGCCCGCGGTGACCGCGACGCCGATCCGGGCGCTCAGCAGCGGCACGAGGGCGGCACCCAGGGCGGAGACCAGCCACGCCGCGGAGCCGGCCGGACCGGTGATCGCTGCGGCCTCCCGCGGGCCACCGACCAGCTCGGCCAGCCGCACCGGCATGAGCTGCTCGAAGGTCACCATGCCGAAGCCCCAGCACAACTCCACCGCGACCAGGGCCAGCAGGACCTTGGACCGCCGGACCACCCGGACGCCGTCGGCCACCACCCCGGGCACCTCGCGCACCGATGCCAGCAGGGTGCGCCGATGTGCTCGCACGGGCTCACGCACCAGCAGCGCGACGGCGACGAGGCCGATCAGTTGCACAATGAGACCCAGAAGGATCGGTTGCACCAGAATGGGAATCCCGGGTAACCGGATCCAGGCGACGATTCCACCGGTGACCAGCGCACCCGCGCCGATCGACACGCCGGTCACCGCGCCGCCCGCGCCGAGCCCCCGCTCCAGTTTGGCGTTCGGATCGGCGGCCAGCGTGGTGTCGACGTACCAGGACTCCAGCGGCCCGCTGTCCAACGCCCGGAACACGCCCTGCAGCACGGCGACCGTCGCGAACATCGCGAACGTGTGAGCCACCGCCACGAGGCCCATCGACACGAGCGCGACCGCGCCGGCGAGCAGCAGCACCGGACGGCGGCCCCACGAGTCGGACAGGCCACCGGTCGGCAGCTCCAGCGCCAGGACCACGAAGCCCTGCAACGAGAACGCGAGCCCGGCCTGGGCCAGCGTCAGCCCCCGGTCCAGGGGCAGCAGGACGGTGATCGGCACCCACAGCCCGACCGGTAACCAGCGCAGCGCCAGCAACACCAGGTACCGTCGCCGGACCTGCCGCGGCGTCACGACTCCGCCCATTCGGTCGGCTCGGTCGGCAGCGCCTGCCAGTACACCGAGATCCGCCGTCGCCCCTCCACGGCCTCGGCCTCAGCGCGCGCGGCATGCCGCCTGATCACCTCCTCCAACTCGGCCGTCAGCTCCCGCACCTGCCCGGGGCTCAGGGTGAGCAGGAAGTCGGACATTTCGAGGGCGTCGCGCCACTCGAGTGGCCAGCCGGCGCGGACCTCCTCCCAGCGCCCGACCATGTCCAGGTAGATCCGCCAGTGGTGCTGCCGCAGCCAGTTCGACGCCGCACGCCCGTCCGGGTCGCCCTCGACGTCGGCCTCCCGCCAGCCGTGGGACCCCTGGGCGGCGGCCCAGTAGCGTTCCTTGCCGCGCCCCGCGCCAGTCTCCTCGACCAGCCCTACCTCGGCGAGCTTGCGCAGGTGGTAGCTGGTGGCGCCGGTGTTGGTCGCCAGCCGGACGGCCAGGGTGGTCGCCGTGGCGGCCCCGTGCAGCCGCAGCTCGCTCAGTAGGCGCGACCGCAGCGGATGGGCGAGCACGCGCAGGGCGTGGCTGTCGAGCTGGAGATGTTCGGGTCGTCCCATGCGTGCACAATAACTGTGCATGGAACCTATGCACAGCTATTGTGCATAGGTCCTATGACAGCTCCACCTCACCAGCGGGAGTACGGAGCACGGCGCGCAAGGCCGGCCGCGGGCCCTCGGTCACGGGAAGCGAGACGCCGAGCGCGGCCAGCTTGGCGCTGATCAGATCGGGTCGCGGGTGCACGCCGCCGAACGACAGCAACTCGGCACCGGGCGCCGCGCCAGCGGACGGATGCGGCGAGTCACCCCAGTCGATGAGGAACGGCACCACGCCGTCACCACTGTCCGGCTCGGGGTAGGCCAGCCGCCACTCGAGCAGCACCCCGTCCTCCCGGCGGCGGGACATGGACCTGATCTCCCCCGGGTCGTAGCCGGCGGCGCGGGCCCGCTCCACCGCGCCGGCCAGGTCGGAGACCCGCACCGCCCAGGTCGCCAGGCGTGGCTCGGTCAGCCCGGCAAGACCGAACGGCGGGGTGTGCGCCGGCGCGTCCGGGTCCGGCCCGAGCACCTCGAGGTAGGCACCGGAGCCAATCGCGGCAAGGAAGTTCATGGTGCCGAGGCCGACGTGCCGGCCGCCCGCGGTGAGCTCGACGCCCAGCCGGCGGCCGAGGTCGCGCACGGTCGGGGCGAGCTCCGGGGTGGCGTAGACCAGGTGATCGATCACCCGGCGGCCCACGCGCGGAGCTCGGTGAGCACGGCCTCGACGCGGTCCCGCTGCTCGGCGACCCGGGCCGGGGCGGTGCCGCCGTAGGCGTCCCGGGACGAGATCGAGCCCTCGACCGTGAGCACGTCGCGGACCTCGGGCGACAGGGCGGCGTGGATGCCGGCAAGTTCGTCGTCGGTCAGGTCGTCCAGGCCGGCGCCGCGGGACTCGGCGAGGCGGACGCTGGAGCCGGCCGCCTCGTGCGCCACCCGGAACGGAACTCCTTGGCGGACAAGCCATTCGGCGATGTCGGTGGCGAGGGTGAAGCCGGCCGGGGCGAGCTCGGCCATCCGGTCGGTGTCGAACCGCAGGGTGGCGAGCAGGCCGGCGAGTGCGGGGAGCAGCAGGTCGAGCTGGTCGACCGAGTCGAACAGCGGCTCCTTGTCCTCCTGGAGGTCCCGGTTGTAGGCCAGCGGTTGGGCCTTCAAGGTGGCGAGCAGGCCGGTCAGGTTGCCGATCAGGCGGCCGGACTTGCCGCGGGTCAGCTCGGCGACATCCGGGTTCTTCTTCTGCGGCATGATCGAGCTGCCGGTGGCCCAGGCGTCGTCGAGCACCGCGTAGCCGAACTCGGCGGTGGTCCAGATGATCACCTCTTCGGCGATCCGGGACAGGTCGACGCCGAGCATCGCCAGGCAGAACGCGATCTCGGCGGCGAAGTCCCGGGACGCGGTGCCGTCGATGGAGTTCTCCACCGGGGCGGCGAAACCCAGCTCCGCGGCGACCGCAGCGGGGTCGAGCCCGAGCGAGGAGCCGGCCAGCGCGCCGGAGCCGTACGGCGAGACGGCCGCGCGGCGGTCCCAGTCGCGCAGCCGGTCCACGTCCCGCAGCAGCGCCTGCACGTGCGCCAGCAGGTGGTGGGCGAGCAGCACCGGCTGGGCGTGCTGCAGGTGCGTGCGGCCGGGCAGCGCCGCATCCGGATGCCGCTTCGCTTGCGCCACCAGCGAATCCGCCACGTCCAGAACGCCGGCCACGACGCGGCGGGCGGCGTCGCGCAGGTACATCCGGAACAGCGTCGCGATCTGATCGTTGCGCGAGCGCCCGGCCCGCAGCTTCCCGCCGAGGTCCGCCCCTGCCCGCTCGAGCAGCCCCCGCTCCAGCGCCGTGTGCACGTCCTCGTCATCGGGCGACGGGGCGAACGCGCCGGACGCCACATCGGCGGCGAGGGTATCCAGCGCGGACAGCATGGCCTTCAGCTCGTCGTCGGTGAGGAGCTTCGCCCGGTGCAGCACCCGGGTGTGCGCCCGCGAGCCGGCGATGTCGTACGGCGCGAGCCGCCAGTCGAAATGCGTCGACACCGACAGCGCCGCCAGCGCGCCGGCCGGCCCGGAGTCGAACCGGCCGCCCCACAGCTGCACGGGCTCACCCATCACTTGGCCAGGTCGCGCTTGGCGGCGATCTTGCTGGGCAGGCCCCAGAGCTGCACGAAGCCCTTGGCCAGGGACTGGTCGAAGGAGTCGCCGGCGTCGTAGGTGGCCAGGTTGAAGTCGTACAGCGACTGCTCACTGCGCCGCCCGGTGACCACCGCGTTGCCGCCGCACAGGGTGAGCCGGACCTCGCCGCTGACGTGCTCCTGGGTCTTCGCGACGAACCCGTCGAGCGCGTTCTTCAACGGGGAGAACCAGAGCCCGTCGTAGACCAGCTCGCCCCAGCGCTGCTCCACCGACCGCTTGAACCGGGCCAGATCCCGCTCCACGGTGACGTTCTCCAGCTCCTGGTGCGCGGTGATCAGCGCGATGGCGCCCGGTGCCTCGTAGACCTCGCGCGACTTGATGCCCACCAGCCGGTCCTCGACCAAGTCGATGCGCCCCACGCCATGCGCGCCCGCCCGCCGGTTGAGCTGCTGGATGGCCTGCAGCATCGTCACCGTCTCGCCGTCGATGGCCACCGGGACGCCCCGGTCGAACGTGATCACCAGCTCGTCCGGCGCCTGCCAGGCGGTCGGGTCCTGGGTGTAGGAGTAGACGTCCTTGGTCGGCGCGTTCCACAGGTCCTCGAGGAACCCGGTTTCCACGGCCCGGCCCCAGACGTTCTGGTCGATGGAGAACGGCGACTTCTTGGACACCTCGATCGGCAGGCGGCGCTCCTCGGCCCAGGCGATGGCCTTCTCCCGGGTCCAGGCGTAGTCCCGGACCGGGGCGACCACCTTCAGCTCGGGGGACAGCGCGCCGATGCCGACCTCGAACCGCACCTGGTCGTTGCCTTTGCCGGTGCAGCCGTGCGCGACCGTGCCGGCGCCGTGGTAGCGGGCGGCCTCCACCAGGTGCTTGGCGATCAGCGGCCGGGACAGCGCCGACACCAGCGGGTAGCGGTCCATGTAGAGCGCGTTGGCCTGCAGCGCCGGCAGGCAGTAGCCCTCGGCGAACTCGTCGCGCGCGTCGGTGACCACCGCCTCCACGGCCCCGCAGTCCAGCGCGCGCTTGCGGATCGTGTCAAGATCCTCGCCGCCCTGGCCGACGTCAACCGCCACGGCGACCACCTCGGCGCCGGTCTCCTCGGCGATCCAGCCGATCGCCACCGAGGTATCCAGGCCGCCCGAGTAGGCCAGCACGATCCGCTCGGTCATCACTCACTCTCCTTCACGTCAACGGTGGAAACCCGGACGGCCATCCCGGTGAAAAGATCGGCCAGATCCCTGCCGGACAACGGTTCTCGCGCGACGACGAGCAGGGTGTCGTCGCCGCCGATGGTGCCGACGACCTCGTGCAGGGCCGAGCGGTCGATGGCGCTGGCCAGGAACTGCGCCGCTCCCGGCGGGGTGCGCAGCACCGTGATGTTGCCCGAGTGGTCGGCGGAGACCAGCAGTTCGCCGAGCAGCCGGGTCAGCCGGGAGGTGCCGCCCTGCACGCCGCGCACCGGGCTGCCGTCCTCGGGGATCACGTAGACCGGCACTCCCCCGTCGGCCCCGCGCAGCTTCACCGCGCCGAGCTCGTCGAGGTCCCGGGACAGCGTCGCCTGGGTGACCTCGATCCCTTCCCCGGCAAGGAGTTTCGCGAGCTCGGTCTGGCTGCGGATGCCCATCGAGGTGACCAGCTCGACGATCCGCGCCTGCCGCGCCACCCGGGTCGACGCCGAGTTGGTCATCGGTCCGCCAACCAGGTCAGCAGCGCCTTCTGGGCGTGCAGCCGGTTCTCCGCCTCGTCCCAGACCGCGCTCTGCGGGCCGTCGAGCACCTCGTCGGTGATCTCCCAGCCGCGGTGTGCCGGCAGGCAGTGCAGCACGATCGCGTCCGGCGCGGCGCGGGCCAGCAGCTCCGCGTTGACCTGGAACGGGCGGAACGGGGTGACCCGGTCGCGGCCGTCGTTCTCCTGCCCCATCGACGTCCACGCGTCGGTGACCACGACGTGCGCGCCGTCCACCGCGGCACGCGGGTCGGTGAGCATGACCGCGCTGCCGTCGGTCTCCTTCGCCCGGTGCTTCGCGTCGAGCAGAACCTCCTGCGGCGGGGTGAAACCGTCCGGGGTGGCCACCCGGACGTGCAGCCCGGCCGTGGCGCCGCCGAGCAGGTAGGACGGCGCCATGTTGCTGGTGCCGTCGCCGACGTAGGCCATGACCAGGCCGGCCAGCCGCCCGTGCCGCTCGCGGATGGTCTGCAGGTCGGCCAGGATCTGGCACGGGTGGAACTCGTTGGTCAGCGCGTTGACCACCGGAACCCGCGAGGCGGCCGCCATCGCGTCGATCCGGGCCTGGGCGAACGTCCGCCACACCACGAAGTCGACGTAGCGGGACAGCACCCGCGAGGTGTCCTCGATGGTCTCCTCGCGGCCGAGCTGCATGGTCCGCCCGTCGACGATCACCGGCGTCCCGCCGAGCTGGGCGATGCCGACCTCGAAGGACAGCCGGGTGCGGGTGGAGTTCTTCTCGAAGATCACCGCGACCGACTTCCCGGCCAGCGACCGGGTGCCGAGCGGGTCCCGCTTCACCGCGGCGGCCAGGTCCAGCACGGCGGTCTGCTCGTCCGGGCTGAGGTCGTCGTCGCGCAGGAAGTGCCTAACCACGGGACCCCACCTCCAGGACGGCCGGCAGGGCACCGAGGAAGTCCTCGACCTGCTGGTGATCGACGATCAGCGGCGGGGCCAGCCGGATGGTGTCCGGCTGCACGTTGTTGACCAGAAAACCGGAGTCCTGTGCGGCTTTGGCGACCGCGGCGGAGACCGGCTCGCGCAGCGCGATGCCGAGCAGCAATCCGGTGCCGCGGACGCCGGCCACCAGCGGGTGGTCGAGCGCCTCCACGCCGGCGGCGAGGTCCTTGCCCATCGCCGCGGCGTGCTCACACAGCCCGTCCGCGGCGATCGTGCGGAGCACCGCGAGCCCGGCCGCGCAGGCCACCGGGTTGCCGCCGAACGTGGTGCCGTGCTGGCCCGGCTGCAGCAGGTCGGCCGCCGCGCCCACGCCGATGCACGCCCCGAGGGGAAGCCCGCCGCCGAGGCCCTTGGCCAGGGTGATCACGTCCGGGGTGATCCCGGCCTGCTGGAAGGCGAACCAGCTCCCCTGCCGGCCGATCCCGGTCTGCACCTCGTCCAGCACCAGCAGCGCGCCGGCCTTCGCGGTGATCTCCCGGGCCGCCTGCAGGTAGCCGTCGGGCGCGGGCACCACGCCGCCCTCGCCGAGCACCGGCTCCAGGAACACTGCCGCGGTCTCACCGTCCACAACGGACTCCAGGGCCGCGGTGTCGCCGTACGGGACGTGCGTGACACCGGGAATGAGAGGCACGAACGGGGTGCGCTTGGGCTCCTGGCCGGTGAGCGTGAGGGCACCCATGGTGCGGCCGTGGAACGCCCCGGTGCAGGCCACCAGCTTGGTGCGGCCGGTGAGCCGGGTGAGCTTCAGCGCGGCCTCGACCGCCTCCGCGCCGGAGTTGCAGAACACCACCTTTCCTTGCCCGGCAAGGCCGGCGACGTCGAGCAGCGCCTCGGCGAGCGCCACGGTGACCGGGTTGACGTAGAGGTTCGAGGTGTGGCCCAGCGCCCCGATCTGCTCGGTCACCGCGGTGACGATGGCCGGGTGCGCGTGGCCGAGCGCGTTCACCGCGATCCCGCCGACGAGGTCGAGGTAGCGTTTCCCGTCGGCGTCCCAGACGTACGCGCCCTCGCCGCGTACCAGGGTGAGCGCCGGCGTGCCGTAGTTGTTCATCAACGACGACCGCCACCGCGCCTGTCCATCCACATTGGACGCGATCATTCGTCCTCCACATCCGGTAGCACCATGGTTCCGATGCCGTGGCTGGTGAACACCTCGAGCAGCACCGAGTGCGCCAGCCGCCCGTCGATCACGTGCGCCCTCGGCACGCCGCCGCGCACCGCGTCCCGGCACGCCTCCATCTTCGGGATCATCCCGGTGGCCAGGTGCGGCAGCAGCTTCTCCAGGTCGGTCACCCGGATCTCCTGCAGCAGCGACGTTCGGTCCGGCCAGTCGGCGTACAGACCCTCGACGTCGGTCAGCACGACGAGCTTCTTGGCCCCCAGCGCCACCGCGAGCGCCGCGGCCGCGGTATCGGCGTTCACGTTGTGCGTCACGCCGTTGACGTCCGAGGCCACGGTGGACACCACGGGAATCCGGCCGGCGTGCACGATGTCCAGCACCGCGGCCGGGTTCACCTTGACCACCTCGCCGACCAGGCCGAGGTCCACCGTCTCGCCGTCCACCACCGCGGTGCGCCGCTCGGCGGTGAGCAGCCGCGCGTCCTCGCCGGAGATGCCGACGGCGTACGGGCCGTGCGCGTTGATCAACCCGACCAGCTCGCGGCTGACCTGGCCGGTGAGCACCATCCGCACCACGTCCATGGTCTCCGGGGTGGTCACCCGCAGGCCCGCCCTGAACTCGCCGGGAATGCCGAGCCGGCTGAGCATCGCGGTGATCTGCGGGCCGCCGCCGTGCACCACCACCGGGTGCAGGCCGGCGAGCTTGAGGAACACCATGTCCTGCGCGAAAGCCGCCTTCAGCTCTTCGTCGACCATGGCGTTGCCGCCGTACTTCACCACCACGGTCGCGCCGTGGAACCGTTGCAACCACGGTAAAGCCTCGACCAGCACGGCGGCCTTCGCCACCGCCTGGTCCCGTTCCCGCACGTGGCTCATGTGGAGTACACGCTGTTCTCGTGGACGTAGCCGTGGGTCAGGTCGTTGGTCCAGATCGTCGCCGTGGCCTCGCCCGCCTTGAGGTCGACGGTGACGCTCACCGCGCGGTTCTTCATGTCCACCTTGTCCCGCGACTCCCCCGGCCCGCCGTCCCGGCAGATCCACACGCCGTTCACCGCGACGTCCAAAGTGGACGGCTCGAAGGTGGCTCTCGTGGTGCCGACAGCGGCCAGGATCCGGCCCCAGTTGGGGTCGTTGCCGAACACCGCGCACTTGAACAGGTTGCTGCGGGCGATGGCCCGGCCGACCTCGACCGCCTCGTCCTCGCTCGCGGCGTGCGCCACCTCGATGGCGATGTCGTGCTCGGCGCCCTCGGCGTCGGCGAGCAGCTGCTGGGCGAGATCGTGGCAGACCTCGCGGACCGCCTGGGCGAACGCGTCGTCGTCCGGCGTGGATCCGCTGGCCCCGCTGCACATCAGCAGCACGGTGTCGTTGGTGGACATGCAGCCGTCGGAGTCGAGCCGGTCGAAGGTGACCCGGCAGGCTTCACGCAGGGCGCGGTCGGCGGTACCGGCGTCCACGGCGGCGTCGGTGGTGAGTACGACCAGCATGGTGGCCAGCGCCGGGGCGAGCATGCCGGCGCCCTTGGCCATCCCGCCGACCGTCCAGCCGTCGCCGCGGTACACGGCTTCCTTGCTGCGGGTGTCCGTGGTCATGATCGCGGTGGCGGCGTCCGCACCGCCTTGCGGAGACAGCGCGGCGGCGGCGTTGTCAATACCGGCAAGGAGTTTGGGCCCGTCGAGCTGCTCGCCGATGAGCCCGGTGGAGCAGACCACCACGTCGATGGCGCCGACGTCGAGGAGGTTGGCGACGCGCTCGGCGGAGGCGTGGGTGTTCTGGAATCCCTCGGGACCGGTGTAGCAGTTGGCTCCGCCGGAGTTGAGGACGACGGCCTTCGCGCGCCGGGTGGCCATCACCCGCTCGCTCCACAGCACGGGATTTGCCTTGCAGCGGTTGGCGGTGAACACCGCGGCGGCGGCGTCCGCCGGGCCGTCGTTGACCACCAGGGCCACGTCCGGCTTGCCGCTCGGCTTCAGCCCGGCGGTGATCCCGGCGGCCCGGAACCCCTTCGGCGCGGTCACGGTCATGGTGCGACTCCCACGGTGGTCAGGCCGGCGGTCTCGGGCAGGCCGAGCGCCAGGTTCATGGACTGCACCGCGGCGCCGGCGGTGCCCTTGGTCAGGTTGTCGATGGCCGCGACGACCACCAGCCGCCGCGCGTCGTCGTCCACGGTCACCTGCAGCTGCACGGCGTTCGAGCCGAGCACGGCGGCGGTCGTGGGCCAGGCTCCGGCCGGCAGCAGGTGCACGAACGGCTCGTCCCGGTAGGCCTTCCCGTACGCGGCGCGCGCGGCTTCGGTGTCCACTTCGGACCGTGCCGGCGCGCTGCAGGTGGCCAGGATGCCGCGCGGCATCGGGGCGAGCACCGGGGTGAACGAGACCTTGACCGGGGTCTGGGCGATCCGGCCGAGGTTCTGGGCGATCTCCGGGGTGTGCCGGTGGGTTCCGCCGACCCCGTAGGCGCTCGCCGAGCCCATCACCTCGGCGGCGAGCAGGTGCGGCTTGAGGCTCCGGCCCGCGCCGGACGTCCCGCTCACCGCGACCACCACCACGTCCGGCTCGGCGAGGTCCGCGGCCAGCGCCGGGGCGAGGGCGAGCGAGGCCGCCGTCGGGTAGCATCCCGGCACCGCGATCCGGCGGGCGCCGCGCAGGTCCTCCCGGGCGCCGGGCAGCTCCGGCAGCCCGTACGGCCAGGACCCCGCGTGCGCGCCGCCGTACCAGCGCCGCCAGTCCGCCACGCTGGTGAGCCGGTGGTCGGCGCCGCAGTCGACGACGAGCACGGCCGCGCCCAGCTCCGCGGCGATCGCGGCGGAGTGCCCGTGCGGCAGCGCGAGAAACACGACGTCGTGGCCGGCCAGCGCCTCGGGCGTGGTGTCGGCCAGCACCCGGCCGGCCAGCGGCAGGAGGTGCGGCTGGTGGGCGGCGAGCGTCGTGCCGGCGTTCCCGCCCGCGGTCAGCGCGCCGATCTCCACGTCAGGGTGGCCGAGCAGCAGGCGGAGCAACTCCCCGCCGGCGTAACCGCTGGCGCCGGCAACCGCGACCCTGACCTTCACGTGGATGATTATGCACAACCCTGCAAATCCAATCAACGTGACGAGGTACCCACCGGCGTCCTGGCGCGCGGTCGTTCGATCAGCTAAGGGCCCGGTTACAGTGGGACGGGTGCGATCACTGGAGAAGAGCACGGTTGTGATCACCGGGGCGACCAGTGGGCTTGGCCGCTACCTGGCCGAGCAGGTGGCCGCCCTGGGGGCGCAGGTGGTGGTGCACGGCCGGGACTCCGAACGGCTCGAGCGCGCCCGGGACGAGATCACCGCCGCGACCGGGAACGAGCATATGGACACGGTCCGGGCGGATCTGGCCTCGCTGGCCGAGGTCGAGGCGCTGGCCGGCGAGCTGGAGCGCCGTTTCGACCGGATCGACGTGCTGGTCAGCAACGCGGGGATCGGGTTCGGGGCACCCGACTCGGGCCGGCAGGTCAGCGCGGACGGCTACGAGCTGCGCTTCGCGGTCAACTATCTGGCCGGCTACCACCTCACCCGCCGGCTCCTGCCGCTCCTGGCCGGGCGGGTGGTCAACGTCTCCTCGGCCGGCCAGCAGCCGATCGACTTCGCCGATGTGCAGCTGGAACGGTCCTACGACGGGGTTTCCGCCTACCGGCAGGCGAAGCTCGCCCAGATCATGTTCAGCTTCGACCTCGCCGAAGAGCTGCGGGACCGCGGGGTGACCGTGAACGCCCTGCACCCCGCCACGTTCATGGACACCGCGATGGTGCACGAGGCCGGCATCGGCGTGCTGAACACCGTCGAGGAGGGGGGCACCGCCACGCTGCGGCTCATCGCGGACCCCGCGCTGGACCGGGTGACCGGCCGGTATTTCGACGGCACCAGGGAGACCCGCGCGCTCGACCAGGCCTACGACCCGGCCGCACGAGCGCGACTCCGCGAGCTGTCCGAGGAACTGGTCAGGCGGGCACTGGGCTCATAATGGCCGGGTGGCCGATGACGCCGAACTCACATATGCCCAGGGGCGGCTACCCGATCGCACCTACGCGTCGAAGTCATTTCCCTACCCCTGGGCCAGTTCCGCCGACCACGGTCAGCCGGCCAGGTTTGTGCACAAGGTCTTCGATCCCGCCGGGGAAACCGTTGCGGAGTTCGACGGCGAGCAGTGGGTGATTCGGGAGACCAAGGCGGGCCGCTATCAGGTCAAGCTGCTCGTCGCCCGGGAAGCCGGGAAAGTCAAGCAGCTCTGGATACAGCGCGTTCCGGGCGACGGCGGCTCCGGGAAAGTCGACGTGCTGCTGAACCTGAGCCAGCCGGAGCTCGGCCGGCTGGTCGAGCTGTTGCGCAACCTGGATTACATTCCGATCGAGGGTGAGGAGACGGTTCGGGTCGACGACGCTCTGATCCGGGAGTTGTTCCGCACCCCCGGCGTACTGATGTCGATCTATCAGAAGGACCCCGAGCGGTTCCGGCAGCTGATCTCCGATGACGAGTCGGCCCGGGACGTGATCGCGGTGTCGCGCCGCCGGAACCAGGTCCAGCGGTTCCGGCGGTTGCTCGACGACGACGATTACTTCGCCGGCGAGGTCGCCCGCACGCCCGGCCGCCGGCGGGAGGCGGTGTGGCAGCGGTTCTTCGAGGAGAACCCGTGGATTCTGGGCGTCCCGCTGACCGGCCAGCTGCTCACCTCGTGGAGCCACGAACGGCTGGAGCAGGTGGTCGCTGGGTCCTCGGTCTCGGGGGCGGGAAAGCGCGCGGACGCTTTGCTCCGTACCTCGGGCCGGATCAAGTCCATGGTGTTCGCCGAGATCAAGACCCACCGGGCGGCGCTGCTGGCCAGCAAGGAGTACCGGCCGGGCTGCTGGGCGCCGTCCACCGAACTGTCCGGCGGGGTCGCCCAGGTGCAGGGCACCGTGCACCGCGCAGTCACCGAGATCGGCGAGCGGCTCCAGGACACCGCGGCGGACGGTTCCGACCTGCCCGGCGAGTTCACCTACATGCTGCGGCCGCGGGCGTTCCTCGTCATCGGCAACCTCGACCAGCTGCGCGGAACGGCCGGGGGCGACAACCGCGACCGCGTCCGCTCCTTCGAGCTCTACCGGCGGCAACTGCAGGAGCCGGAGATCGTGACCTTCGACGAACTCCTCGCCCGCGCCGAATGGCACGTCACCACGGCCAGCAACGAAACCGTCAGCTGAGCCTGACCTCGTGTGTGCGGCCGTCCGGGTCGGTGAAATCGAGCAGCCGGGCGGCTTCCGCGGCCACCGCTGAGGCGTCCTTCTTGGACAGCTTGCCGAAAGGTCTGATGTGGGCGGTGGCGGTGGTGCGGGTCCGGTCGAGCTTCCAGGTGCCGCGGACGAATCCGTCGATGAGAAACGCGGGCATCGGGGCGTCGTTCTTGGTGGCGAACAATGCGGCGCGAGATTCGTCGGTCATGATCCGGCGGCGGTCGGTGTGCGAGCGGAGGCAGTTGTCGTATTCCGGGAGCAGGCGTACCGGGGCCGCGGTGTCCGGGTCGGCGAAGAGGCCGTCCGGGACGTCGAAGAGCTCGGTGCCGGACTCGTCGCGGAAGGTGCGGAGATCGAGGCGTCGGACGACGTCGCGGAGGCCGGTGAGGCCGCACCAGGTCTGCATGTCCTTGACCGACGCGGGGCCGAACGCGGCGAGGTAGCGCGGGATGACGGCATCGAGCCGGGCGTCCGGGTCGACGTCGCGGCCGAGCCACGATTGGATCGTGGTGAGCCGGGCCTGGCCGCCACGACCCCAGATTCCCTTGGGCGGCACGTGGATCAGCGGAAGCAGATAGCGGGCGGCGCGGGCCATCGACTCGGGATCGAGGTCGGGGCGGCGCTCGCCGAGCAGCACGCGCAGCTCGGCCAGGGTGCGCGGGGCCTCGTCGAGCAGGTCGCCGGCGAGCTTCAGCACGGCGTCGACCTCGGCCGGCGGCGGCAGCAGCGGCGAGTTCTGCACCGCACGGGCGAAAATCGAGCGCAGCAGGGGTTGCAGCAGCAGGCAGTCGCGGGCGCTGACCAGGTGGATGGTGCCGCGCATGAGGCTCGCCCGGACCAGGCGGCGGTCGAGGATCGCGTCCGACACGTCGGCCACGGCGAACCCGTCGAACCGGGACCACAGACCGAGGTACGGCGCGTTCGGCGACTGCGCCTGCATGCCGACCAGGTGCTCGACCGCGTCGACGGCGGGCCGGTCCACCCGCTTGAGCAGCAGCTGGCGGGCCAGCAGGGCGCGGTTCAGCTCGCGGCTGGTGAGCACCTCGACCGGCATGCCCGGAGACTAACCGGGCGCCCCGACCATTTCGGCCGGGGCGCCCAGCTAACGGAACCTCAGGGGACCGTGACGGCACTCAGCCACAATCCACCCCGACAACCGCAGCGTTCGCCGAGACGCAACCACCGGAGTCAAATTCCGGAGAGGCGGCTCAGCGCATGGAGTTGAAGAACTCGCGGTGCAGGTCGGCGACCGAGTTGATCTCGGACGACGAGGCCGACACCGACTTCGACGCGATCGAGGCCTGGTCCGGCTCGGGTGCCGGAACCGGGTCGCACTGCACGTCGGACCGGTTGCCCGGCTTGCGGGCCGGCAGCGCGCCGGTCTTCAGGTAGGCGACGATCTTGTCGTCGGTGCAGGTGACACCGGAGAGCGAGCCGGCGTGCGTGGTGCCGCCGACGCCCTCGATCAGCACCGAGCCCGGGAAGTCCTTCCGCGCCTGGAGCGCGCCGTTGAACGGCGTGGCCGCGTCGTGGGTCTCCTCGATCAGCAGGGCGCTCTGCACCCGGCGGCCGTCGACCCGCACCGGCGTGCCGACGTCACCCTTCCAGTACACGCACGGCGCGTTGAACCAGGCGTTGCCCCAGGTCTCGAACGGAGCCCGGAGGAACGTGATCCAGTTGTCCCGGCGCCACTTGTTCCAGTCCAGCGGCCACTGCACGTCGGTGCACTGCACGCCCAGGTAGATCGCGTAGCTGTTGTCGTTGAACGGCGGCGAGCCGTACAGGTCGACCAGCGGCTGCGCGTCGTGGTCGTGCACCCAGGCGGCGAACGCGTTGCCGATGTCCACCCAGCCGTACACGTAGTAGCCGGCGGAGAGGAAGATGTCGGTCCACTCGTCGGCGCCGATCTTGCCGTCGGCCGGCTGGCGCAGCAGCTTCGCCTGCTCGCCGTAGAACAGCCGCTCCACGTCCCGGCCGGTCTTGCCGAGGTGCCAGACGTCGTCGTGCTTCGCCACGTAGTCGAAGTAGATCTTGATGTTGGCGTCGAACGCGATGTCCTGGTCGATGTTCGCGTCGTACCAGACCCGGGTGCGGTCCACCACGCCGTCGAAGATCACCCGGCGGAACTTGTCCGGGAACAGCGTGCCGTAGACCTGGCCGAGGTAGGTGCCGTAGGAGAACCCGTAGTAGTTGATCTGCGGCGCGCCCAGGGCCTTGCGGATGCTGTCCATGTCACGCACGGAGTCGATCGTCTTGAGGTGGTCCAGCAGCGAGCTCTGCGCCTTGTCACAGGCGTTGGCGTAGTCCTGGGACCGCTTGAGCCAGGTGCGCTCGAGGTTCGGCGTGATCGGCACGTAGAACGGCCGGTTGTAGCCGGCGTAGTCCGGGATGCAGCTCAGCGCCGGCCGGCTGGAGCCGACCCCGCGCGGGTCGAAGCCGACCCAGTCGTAAGCGTCGCCGCCGCCGTCCGGCACGAACTCGCCGAAGATGGCGTAGATCAGGCCGGAGCCGCCCGGGCCACCCGGGTTGACCAGCATGGGTCCCTGCGCCTCGGAGTCCGGCGTCTTGTGCTTGACCCGGGACACCGCGAGCTGGATCTTGGTGCCGGACGGCTTGGCGTAGTCGAGCGGAACCTCGACGAACCCGCACTCCGCGCCGGCGCTGATGAGCCTGGGGTGCTGACACGCTCCCCAGTTGATCGGCGGCGGCGTGTAGTCGGCCGCGGGGCCGGGCGCGGCCACCGCGGAAGGCACCGCCAGCAAGCCGCCGACCATCGCCCCGGCGGCCGCTACTGCGGCAACTAGTTTCTTCACGTTTCCCCTTTTCGTCCCTTATTCCCGTCGCGAACAGCACCGATCCACGACATGCGGCAGAGCTTGCCCGGCACGCATTCAACTTGGGAACACGACGTTCGTCGCTTTATCGGATCGTGACCCGGCAGGATAGCGAGGTGCCCAACCTAGCCGACAGCGGACTGGTCACCGCCGTCCGCACCGGACTCGCCGAGCTGGCGGACCCGGCGAAGGCGCCGGAGATGCAGCGCTATATGAAGTCGTTGATGCCGTTCCGGGGGGTGCAGAAGCCGGCCCGCAAGGAGCTTGCCACGCGGTTGTTCGCCGCACACTTATTGTCGGATGTGAATACGTGGACGGCCACGGTGCTGGAGCTGTGGCGCGGCGCGGAGTACCGGGAGGAGCGCTACCTGGCGGTGGATCTCACCGACTTCCGCCCGTACCGGCGCTGGCAGCAGCCCGGCCTGCTGCCGCTCTACGAGGAGCTGATCGTCACCGGTGCCTGGTGGGACCTCGTCGACGAGGTGGC
This sequence comes from Actinophytocola sp., assembly GCF_036002505.1. Classification (GTDB taxonomy): domain Bacteria; phylum Actinomycetota; class Actinomycetes; order Mycobacteriales; family Pseudonocardiaceae; genus DASYTH01. Next base: position 18,670 of record NZ_DASYTH010000122.1, read on the forward strand.
CAACCGCCGGATCGGCCCGCTGGTCCGGGCGTACCCCGCCGAGCTCGCGCCGGTGATGCGGGCCTGGAGCCGGGACCGCAACCGGTGGAAGCGCCGCACCTCGATCATCTGCCAGCTCGGCTCGAAGGACGACACCGACGTGGCGCTGCTGTCGGACTGCGTCGAGGCCAACGTGGACCACCCGGACTTCTTTCTGCGCAAGGGAATCGGCTGGGCGCTGCGCGAGTTCGCCAAGACCGAGCCCGGCTGGGTCCGCTCCTTCGTGGCCGCCCACCCCGGCCTCTCGCCGCTGTCCCGCCGAGAAGCCTTGAAGCACCTGTGACAGTCCGCCTCTCCGGAATTTCTCACGGTGGTTGCGTTCCTGGGGAACGCTGCGGTGGTGTGGTGGATTGTGGCTGAGTGCCGTCACGGTCCCCTGAGGTTCCGTTGGCAGGCGCAAGCCATGTCAATCTTCCGCCCGAGCACGACAGGCACAGACCTCAGGTGGTGCGGAGGGTGGCGCCGTGGTGGCTGGTGGCCGAGGCGATCGCGGCGTCGCGGGCGACGGTGGCCTCGTCGAGGGTGAGGGTCCGGTCGGGGGCGCGGAAACGCAGCGAGTAGGCCAGGGACCGTTTGCCCACGCCGACCTGGTCGCCGGTGAACACGTCGAACAGGCTCAGGTCCTCGAGCAGGTCGCCGCCGCCGGTGCGGAGCGACTCGGCGACCTCGGCGACGGGCACCGACTCGTCCACCACCAGCGCCACGTCGAGCAGCACCGGAGGGTACGGGGACACGCGCGGCACCGGGCGGGTCTCGGCGAGCGGAAGGGCGTCCAGGTCGAGCTCCAGGGCGACGGTCCCCTGGGGCAGGCCGAGTGCCTCGACCACCTTCGGGTGCAGCTCGCCGGCGTGGCCGACCGGCCAGTCGCCGACCCGGAGCTGCGCGCACCGCCCGGGGTGCCAGGGCATCAGTTCCCAGGACTGCACCCGCAGCGTCACGCCGTAGGCGGCGGCCACGATGTGCGCGGCCTGCACGGCGTCCGCCCAGGTGGCCTTCTCCCCCGGGCCCCACCAGCCGGCCCGCTGCCGGTTGCCGGCCAGCACCACGGCGACGTGCACCGGCTGCTGCGGCAGGGAAGCCAGCAGGGCCGCCAACTCGTCGTCGGTGGGCCGCTGGGACACGCCGAGCTCCGGCACCGGCACCCGCTGCGCCTTGGGCTGCACGACCTGCCCGAGGTGGAACAGCGCCACGTCCCGCGCGCCCCGGGAAACGTTGCGCACCACGATGTCCAGCATTCCCGGCAGGAGCGTGGTGGTCAGCTGGGAACGGTCGGCCTCGAGCGGGTTGAGCACGGTCAGGGTGCGCCGCCGGCTGTCCTCGGCGTCCAGGCCGAAGGCGTCCCAGACCGTCTCGGACACGAACGGGAACGGCAGGACCTCGACGTAGCCGGCCTCGGCCAGCGCCCGGGACACGCTGCGGCGCCGGCGCTGGGCCAGGGTGAGCCCGGTGCCCGGGGCGGCCGCCGGGAGCTCCGACGGGATGGTGTCGTAGCCCTCCAGCCGCAGCACCTCCTCGACCAGGTCGGCCGGCTGCTCCAGGTCCGGGCGCCAGGACGGCGGGAAGGCGACCACCAGGGTGGTGCCGTCCGGGCCGGACTCCACGGTGGGCTGGCAGCCGATCTGCTGAAGCCGGCGGGCGGTCACGCCGCGCTCGTAGTTCACCCCGGCGACCCGGTCCGGCAGGTTGATCGGCATCGTGATCGGCGGCAGCGACAGCGGTTCGCCCACGTCGGTGCGGCCCGGCCGGATGGTGCCCTCGCCGTGCTCGCGCAGCAGCCGCGCGGCGATCTCCAGCGCCACCGGCGGCAGCGCCGGGTCGACCATCCGCTCGAACCGCTTGGACGCCTCGCTGGGCAGCTTGTGCCGGCGCACCGTGCGGGCCACCGAAGCCGGGTTCCAGATGGCGGCCTCGAGCAGGATGTCGGTGCTGTCGGTGCGGATCTCGGTGGTGGCCCCGCCCATCACGCCGGCAAGACCGATCGGACCGGACTCGTCGCACACCACGACGTCGTCCGGGTCGAGCGCGCGCTCCACGTCGTCCAGCGTGGTCAGCTTCTCGCCCGGCCGGGCGTTCCGCACGCTGATCGCGCCGTGCAGCGACGGCGTGTCGTAGGCGTGCATCGGCTGGCCGACCTCGAGCATCACGTAGTTGGTGACATCCACGGCCAGCGAGATGGACCGGATTCCGGCCAGCATCAGGCGGCGGCGGATCCACCACGGCGTCGGCGCCGTCGGGTCCACCGCGGTGATCCGGCGCACCGCGAACCGCCGGCAGATCTCCGGGTCCTCGATCGTGACGCCGACCGACTCGCCGTCGGCCTCCGGCACGTCGACCGCCGCGGGATCGCGGTACGGGACGTCGAACGCGCAAGCCAGCTCCCGGGCCAGGCCGCGCAGGGACAGGCAGTAGCCGCGATCCGGCGTGATCTCCAGGTCGATCAGGGTGTCATCGAGGCCGAGCAGCTCGATCGCGTCGTCGCCGGCTCCGGCCTCCCCGGGCGGAAGGACCAGGATGCCGCTGTGGTCCTCGCCGAGGCCCAGCTCGCGCGCCGAGCAGATCATGCCCTGGCTGGTCCGCCCGTACGCCTTGCGTTCGGCGATGGTGAAACCGCCGGGCAGCACCGTGCCGGGGAGCGCCGTCACGACCAGGTCGCCCTCGACGAAGTTGGTGGCGCCGCAGACGATCCCGCGGGTGCGTGCGGCCAGCTCCTCCTCGGCGTCGTCGCCCTCCGGCTCGGCCACCTCGACCGTGCAGTACCGCATGGGCTTCTTGACGTCCGGGAGATCCTCGATCTCCACCACGCGGCCGACCACGAGCGGGCCGGTCACCGAACCGAGCGGGTGGACGTCCTCGACCTCCATCCCGAGCCGCACGAACGCGTCGGCGATCTGTTCCGGCGTGAGTTTCTCGTCCGTCTCGAGATATTCGGTCAGCCAGCTGACGGGAAGCCGCACCGGTCAGGCCTCCGTTCCGAACGGCAGGGTGAACCGCATGTCACCCTCGACCATGTCCCGCATGTCCGGGATGCCGTTGCGGAACATGAGGGTGCGCTCGACCCCCATGCCGAACGCGAAGCCGGAATAGGCTTCCGGGTCCACCCCGCAGGCGCGCAGCACGTTCGGGTTGACCATGCCGCAGCCGCCCCACTCCACCCAGCCGGGGCCGCCCTTCTTCTCCGCGAACCACACGTCGACCTCGGCCGACGGCTCGGTGAACGGGAAGTAGTGCGGGCGGAACCTGGTCCTGGCCTGCTCGCCGAACAGCGCCCGGGCGAACGCGTCCAGCGTGCCCCGCAGGTTGGCCATGGTCAGGCCCTTGTCCACGGCGAGCCCCTCGACCTGCGTGAACACCGGGGTGTGCGTCGCGTCGAGGGCGTCGGTCCGGAACACCCGGCCAGGAGCGATGAGGTAGACCGGGGGCTTCCGCTCGAGCAGCCCGCGGATCTGCATCGGCGAGGTCTCGGTGCGCAGGACCATGCCGGAGTTCTCCGGTGCGATGTAGAAGGTGTCCCGGGTGGTGCGCGCCGGATGATCCTTCTTGAAGTTCAGCGCGTCGAAGTTGAGCCACTCGGTCTCGACCTCGGGCCCCTCCGCCACCTCGTAGCCCATCCCGATGAACACGTCCGCGATGCGCTCGTTCAGCGTGGTGATCGGATGTCTGGCCCCGCGTGGATACCGGTCCCATGGCAGCGTCACGTCGACCTTCTCGTCGCGCAGCACCCGCCCGTCCCGCTCCGCCTGCAGCTGCGCCATCCGCTCGTCGAACGCCGCCTTCACCGCCACCTGCGCCTCGTTGACCCGCTTTCCGGCCTCCGCCCTGGCCTTGGGCGGCAGCGCGCCGATCTCCCGGCGCGCGACGAGCAGCGGCGACTTGTCCCCCAGGTGCTGCGGCTTGATCGCCGCCAGCTTCGCCAGGTCCGTCACGCCCGCGAACTCCTCACGCGCCCGCTCGACGGCAGCCTGCAGCGTCTCCGGCGCGAGCGCCGCGACCTCTTTGGGGTCGTAGGAGTCGTTGGCTCCGGACATGGTTGGTGAAAGCTCCCGGGATCATGGTGGCCGGCTCACGGGCCCTGGTCAGCCGATGAGCAGCCCCGATCTTAGGTGATGGGTACTGCCCGTCCGAACCCGGTTACTCCACGCCTGGGTGGAGGCGGGGTCATGGTCTTCCTCCTTGGCTCGTGGCGCTCCCTGCCCGCTGGGCCGTAGCGCTGGAGTAGAGGCAGATCGCTGCGGCGGTAGCCAGGTTGAGGCTTTCGGCCCGGCCGTGGATCGGGACCCGGAGGGACTGATCGATGGCGGGGTGCACCTCTTCTGGTAAGCCGTGGGCTTCGCTGCCGAAGATCCAGGCGGTGGGGAGGGTCAGGTCGGCGGAGTCGAGTTCGTCGTCAGCGTTCCCGTCCGCGGCGACCAGCCTAAGGCCCGCCGATCGACAAACCGCTAATGCTTGGTTGATATCACGCGATCGAGTGATGGGGAGGTGGAAGAGGCTGCCGGTGGTGGCGCGGACACATTTGCCGTTGTGCGGGTCCACGGTGTCGCCAGCGAAGATCACGGCGTTGGCGCCGGCGGCGTCGGCTACGCGGGTGACGGTGCCGGCGTTGCCGGGGTCGGCTACGCCGACGAGCACGGCGACCAGCTTCGGGGAACCGGCGAGAGCGTCGGCCAACGGTATGTCGACCTGGTCGCAGACGGCCACGATGCCTTGGGGCGTCACGGTTACGGACAATCCGTCGGCGGCGCGCTCGGTGATGCGGGAGACCCGGACGTCGGCGCCGGCGGCGGCTTCCACGAGGTCGGCGTTGCGGGCGGCGGCGGTGGGGGTGACGAAGAGCTCGTGGACGGTGCCGAAGACGAGGGCTTCGCGGACGGCCTGGGCGCCTTCGACGAGGAACCGGCCGGAGCGGTCGCGGGCGGAGCGCTTGGTGAGGTGCCGGGCGGCAACGACCCGGGGCGTCCGCTCTGTATACAGTGGACGAACTCTGCCGGACTCAGGGTGAAGGCTCGTAACCCTCCCTTGCGTGGTCGACTGGCGGTTGGTCTGGGGTGGGACGGTTTCCGAGGGCAGGCCTCCGGCCTGCCCTCGGAAACCGTGAGCCTTCACGGGGGCCGTCGCCGAGTATTGGTGCTCAGGAAGCCTTGCCCTGGGCCGGCGCGTTCTCGCGGGCGACGGCGACCAGCGCGGCGAACGCGGTGGGGTCGCTGACCGCGAGCTCGGCGAGGATCTTGCGGTCGACCTCGACGCCGGCGACCCGCAGGCCCTGGATGAACCGGTTGTAGGTCAAGCCGTTCTGTCGCGCGGCGGCGTTGATCCGGGTGATCCAGAGTTGCCGGAAGTCACCCTTGCGGGCCCGCCGGTCCCGGTAGGCGTAGTTGAGCGAGTGGAGCACCTGCTCCTTCGCCTTGCGGTAGAGCCGGGAACGCTGCCCGCGGTAGCCGCTGGCCAGTTCGAGGGTCGTGCGGCGCTTTTTGTGGGCGTTCACCGCCCGCTTGACGCGTGCCACTGGTCCGTCCTGTCGATCTCGTGGGCGGGGTTCCGCCCGGGGTGGTCAAAGGTCTACGAGAAGTCGGCTCAACGGCCGAGCAGCCGCTTCACGCGGCGACGGTCCTTTTTGGACACCTCGGTGGTGCCGGAGAGACGGCGGGTCAGCTCGCTCGACTTCTTCTCCAGCCGGTGGCGCAGACCAGTCTTCTGGCGGAGCAGCTTGCCGCTACCGGTGACCTTGACCCGCTTGGCGATCCCCGAGTGGGTCTTCTGCTTGGGCATGTGTCATTCCTTGATCTGTGTTGCGGTGAGTTTCAGGACGGTCCGGGTGGTCCTACTGCGGATCGGATTCCCCGCTCGGCGTCGTCGCCCGCTGGCGCGTCTTCTGAACCTTGTGCGGCGCCAACACCATGATCATGTTCCGGCCGTCCTGCTTCGGCGACGCCTCGACGAAACCGAGCTCGGCCACGTCGTCGGCCAGCCGCTGCAGCAGCCGGAAGCCGAGCTCCGGCCGGGACTGCTCGCGACCCCGGAACATGATCGTGACCTTCACCTTGTTTCCGTGCTCCAGGAACCGGACCACGTTGCGCTTCTTGGTTTCGTAGTCGTGCGTGTCGATCTTCGGGCGGAGCTTCTGCTCCTTGATCACGGTGAGCTGCTGGTTGCGACGCGACTCGCGGGCCTTCTGCGCGCTCTCGTACTTGAACTTGCCGTAGTCCATGAGCCTGCAGACCGGCGGCCGGGCCTGCGGGGCGACCTCGACGAGGTCCAGATCCGCTTCCTGAGCCAGCCGGAGCGCGTCCTCGATGCGGACGATTCCGACCTGCTCGCCGTTCGGTCCGACCAGCCGGACCTCGGGTACTCGGATGCGGTCGTTGATACGTTGCTCGGAGCTGATGGGGCCTCCTCGATCCGAGGTCAGGGTCATTCACTTCTCTCTGTACGTCGCGCGCGGCCCGGATAGCCTCGTGACGCCCCTGACAACACCGAACCCCGCCGCCAACTGGCGAACGGGGCCCGCAATCCGACCGAGCCCGGCGTGGAGCCGGGACACCGTGACCCAACCTCGGTCACCGCGATCGGACCCGGCCACCTGAGTTGGTGACGCGGGTGGGAGCGGGGCTCCACTTTGCCGCCCCTCCTGGGGCAGGTCGCACCCATCAGGGTATCAGACCGGCAACCGACATCTCCGTACCGCACCTGGCAGCATGATCACCATGGTGCGAGCGGAGATCAACGGAGCCCCGGCGACCACGGGAGACCTGCACCGGCTGGCCACGGTCAACTACGGCCACTTCACGTCGATGCAGGTCCGCGACGGCCGGGTGGCCGGCCTGGACGTGCACCTGCGCCGGCTCGAGGACTCCTCCCGCGAGTTGTTCGCCGAGCCCGTGGACGGGTCGACCGTACGCGGCTGGATCCGGGCGGCCCTCGGCGACGACCGGGACGCCACGGTCCGGGTGACCGTGTTCGGCGGCGGCCGCAACCAGCGCGTGGACGCCGGGCCCTCGGTGCTGGTGTCGGTCGGCGACCCGATGCCGGACGGCCCGCAACCCGCGTGGCGCCTGCGCACCACGACCTACGTCCGGGATCTGCCGCACATCAAGCACGTCGCCACGATGGGCCTGATCCGGCACTGGCGCCTCGCCCAGGCCGACGGCTTCGACGACGCGCTGTTCGCCGACGAGACCGGGCGGATCTCCGAGGGCACGGCCTGGAACCTCGCGCTGTGGGACGGCGAGCAGGTGGTCTGGCCGGACGCTCCGCAGCTCGCCGGCGTCACCATGCAGTTGCTGAAACCCCGGATCCCCTCGGTGACCCGCCCGGTGTACGTCCGCGACCTCGCGGAGCTCCATGGTGCGGTGATCACGTACTCGAGCTGGGCCGGACAGCCGGTGGCGAGCATCGGCGAGGTGGAGTTCGCCGGCACCGGCGAACTGGCCGAGCTGATGGCGGCGGCCTGGGAGACCGTGCCGTGGGACGTGATCTAGTGTCCCGAGTCAGAGATTCGCGCGCTAAATCCGTGACATACCGACGACTGAGCGCCCAGTGTGGATCTTGGTTTGGGTGCTGGCGAGGCTGGTGTGATCAAACGGTGGGCGATGTCCTGAAGGTGACCTTCAGGACGCTCAACGTCCCGAAGGCCCCCTTCAGGACACGAGCACAGCGATCTTGGCCGGCGGATTCGCCCCAATCGGACACCGCCGCCCCTGGTGAACCGCGACCACCATGCGGACTTACGCCACGAATTTCAGGCGGGGCACATTAGCCGGATCTCCAGTGGTACCACAGTTCTGGCCGACCGACCTGGCCGTACTGCAGCCGACGGACGGCCAACCCGTTGTCCGCCAGGTATTCCAGATAGCGTCGCGCGGTCACCCGGGACACGCCGATGCCGTCGCTGGCCGCGCCCGCGGACAAGCCGTCCGCCGCGGCGCGCAGCGCGGAGACCACCGCGTCCAGGGTGGGTGCGCTCATACCCTTCGGCAGCGGCGGGCTTTCCGTCCCGCGCAGCGTCGACAGTAGACTGTCTACTTCGGACTGACCGGTGGCCTGGCCGGTGCGGTCCACGCCGGCCCGGAACCGTGCGTAGCGCTCGAGCTTGTCGCGCATGGCTGCGAACGTGAACGGCTTCAACAGGTACTGCACCACGCCGGCGGACACCGCGGCCCGCACCACCGCGAGGTCGCGCGCCGAGGTCACCGCGATCACGTCGACCGTGTGCCCGGCCGCCCGCACCGCCCGGCACACGTCCAGGCCGTGCGCGTCCGGCAGGTAGAAGTCCAGCAGCAGCAGGTCGACCGGCTGGCACTTGAGAGCCCGGACGGCCTCGGCACCGGTGTGCACGACACCGGTCACGGTGAACCCGTCCACCCGGTCGACGTACTGCCGGTGCGCCTCGGCCGCCACCGGGTCGTCCTCGACCACCAGAACCCTTATCACGCAGGCACTCCCGGCCGCACCGGAAGCCGGACGGTGAACACCGCTCCCCCGTCGCTGCCGACCTCGATGGTGCCCCGGTTGCGCCGGACCGCCTGGCCCACCAGGGCGAGCCCCAGTCCGCGGTTGCCGGGCTTGGTGGACCAGCCGCGGTCGAACGCCTCGTGCATCCGGTCCGGATCCAGCCCACGGCCGGTGTCGGCGATCCGCAGCACCAGCTCGCCGCCCTCGGTCCGCGCGGTCACGAACACCTTCGGCTGGTCACCGCCCTCGAGCGCGGCGTCCAGCGCATTGTCGATCAGGTTGCCCAGAATGGTCACCACGTCCCGGGCGCCGTCGCCGTCGAGCGCGGTTTCGTCGATCTCGGTGTCCTCGGTGATCACCAGCGCCGCGCCGCGCTCGCTGGCCTCGGCCGCCTTGCCGAGCAGCAGCGCCGCCAGCACCGGCTCGGCCACCGCACCCACCACCCGGTCGGTGAGCCGCTGTGCGATCCGCAGCTCCGCGGTGGCGAACTCGACCGCCTCCGCGGTGCGCCCGAGCTCGACCAGCGACACCACCGTGTGCAGCCGGTTGGCCGCCTCGTGCGCCTGCGAGCGCAGCGACTCGGCGAAGCCCCGCACCGAGTTGAGCTCCCCGGTCAACGCCTGCAGATCGGTGTGGTCCCGCAGGGTCACCACGCTGCCGTGCGCCCGGTCGCCGGCGTGCACCGGCGCGGAGTTGACCACCAGCACCCGGCGGTCGGTCAGCCGGATCTCGTCGTGCGCCACCCCGGCGAGGCTCGCCGCCAGCGCCTCCGGCAACCCGAGCTCGTCGACCCGCCGGCCCTCCACGCCGCCGGACAGGTCCAGCAGCTCGCGCGCGCCGTCGTTGCACAGGGTCACCCGGCGATCCTTGTCGACCAGCAGCAACCCCTCGCGCACCGCGTGCAGGATCGCCTCGTGGTAGTCGATCCGCCGGCCCAACTCGGCGGGCGCCAGCCCGTGCGTCTGCCGGCCGATCCGCCGGCTCACCAGGTAGGTGCTGGTGCATCCGACGGCGAGCGCGATGCCGGCCGCGATGAGCAGCGGCACCAGCCGGTCCCGCATCTGCCCGGCGATGGCCTCCACCGTGATGCCGACGCTGACCAGGGCCACCACCTTGTGGTCCGCGCTGAACACCGGGACCACGGCCCGCACCGAGGGGCCGAGCGTGCCGGTGTAGGTCTCGGTGAACACCTGGCCGGCCAGGGCCTGCTCGGTGTGCCCGAGGAACTGGCCGCCGATCATCGCCGGGTTCGGGTGCGTCCACCGCCGGCCGGCCGGGTTCATGATCGTGATGAAGTCGACGCCGGTGTCCGACCGGATCTCCTCGGCCATCGGCTGCAGGACCGCGCTCGGATCGGCGGAGGCCACCGCCTCGACGACGGACGGCGCGTCCGCGACGGTGCTCGCCACCGACACCGACTTCTCCCGCGCGGCGTCCTCGGTGTGCTCGGCCACGTCGACATAGACGAACACCGCCACGCCGGCCACCAGCAGGCTCACGATGATCACCTGCAGCACCAGCAGCTGTCGGGCAAGGCTCATGGCCACAGTGTCCAACTCGAAACGAGGAACATTCAAAGGCCACGGCACGGTAGAGCATGGATCAAGTTGGCTGGTGGGTGGGGCCGACCACTCGGGCGGGCCGGCGGCCCACCCTCGCTAGACCGGCATTTTGAATGCCCCTCAGGGTGTGAACGATATGTACGGAAACGTGACCCGGGTCATACCCGAGCGGATAGTGCGGGCCGTGTCCACGACCTCAGAGGCGGCGCCCCGGCGCAGCGGCGACCGCACCCACTACCTGTACCTCGCGGTGATCCTGGCCGTGCTCCTCGGCATCGTGGTCGGCTTCGCCTTCCCCGAGTTCGCGAAGTCGTTGAAACCGCTGGGCGACGGGTTCGTCAAGCTGATCAAGATGATGATCAGCCCGATCATCTTCTGCACGATCGTGCTCGGCATCGGCCGGGTGGCCAAGGCCGCGACCGTCGGCAAGGTCGGCGCGCTCGCGATCGGCTACTTCCTGGTGATGTCCACGGTCGCGCTGATCATCGGGCTGCTGGTCGGCAACGTGCTCAACCCCGGCAGTGGCCTCAAGCAGGGCGCACCGCCGGCCGCACCGCCCCAGAACACCAACGAGTTCCTGCTCAACATCATCCCGGACACCCTGCTGTCCTCGCTCACCGCGGGCAACGTGCTGCAGACGTTGCTGGTCTCGCTGCTCGTCGGGTTCGCGCTGCTGGCGCTCCGCGGTGCGGGCGCGCCGATCCTGCGCGGCATCGAGCACATCCAGCGGCTGATCTTCAAGATCCTCGCCATGGTGATGTGGACGGCCCCGGTCGGCGCGTTCGGCGCGATCGCCGCGGTGGTCGGCGCCACCGGGTGGAGCGCGCTGAAGAGCCTCGCGGTGATCATGCTCGGGTTCTACATCACCTGCGTGATCTTCGTGTTCGGTGTGCTCGGCACACTGCTCTGGACCGTGGCCCGGGTCAACCTCCTTGCCCTGCTCCGGTACCTGGGCCGGGAGTTCCTGCTCATCCTGGGCGCGTCGTCCTCCGAGGTGGCGCTGCCCCGGCTGATCGCCAAGATGGAGCACCTCGGCGTGAGCCGGCCGGTCGTCGGCATCACCGTGCCCACCGGCTACTCGTTCAACCTCGACGGCACGGCCATCTACCTGACCATGGCGACGCTGTTCATCGCCAGCGCGAAGGGCACACCGCTGACCCTCGGCGAGCAGATCTCGTTGCTGCTGTTCATGATCGTGGCGTCCAAGGGCGCCGCGGGGGTGAGCGGAGCGGGGCTCTCCACGCTCGCCGGCGGGTTGCAGGCACACCGGCCGGACCTGGTCAGCGGCGTCGGGCTGATCGTCGGCATCGACCGGTTCATGTCCGAGGCCCGCTCGCTGACCAACTTCGCCGGCAACGCGGTGGCCACCGTGCTGGTCGGCGTCTGGACCCAGGAGTTCGACCGGGACCGGGCCGGCCGCGTGCTGGCCGGCGAGGACCCGTTCGACGAAGCGACCATGGTCGACGACGGCGGCGACCGGTCGGCCGCGGGCGCGGACGGCGAGACCACGCCCGCGGTAAGGGGGTAAGGAAAGGTCGCGGTGGGTTGCTCCGTCGGAAGGCGGCCCACCGCGACCGGGCGTGTTGGTCCCTGGCGTCGGCGTGTTGGCATCAGGCGCAGTCATGTTGGCTTGTGGCGCGGCCATGTCGGCCCGTGTTCCGCGCCAGGGGCCAATTCACCGACGCCACGCGCAAACATGGCGACGTGAGAAGCCAACACACGGTTAGTCGAGCATGATCACATCGAGGGTGCCGTCGGCGTAGCGGCGGCGGAGCTCCTTCTTGTCGAACTTGCCGACGCTGGTCTTGGGGACCTCGGGGATGACGCTCCAGCGTTCGGGGACCTGCCACCAGTCGATGCGGCCGGCGAGGAAGTCGCGCAGCTCGGCGACGGTGGCGGAGCGGCCGGCCTGGAAGACCACAGCGGCGAGCGGGCGTTCCTGCCAGCGGACGTCGGGGACGGCGATCACGGCGGCCTCGGCCACCGCGGGATGGGTCATGAGCTGGCTTTCCAGCTCCACCGAGGAGATCCACTCGTCGCCGGAGCGGATCACGTCCTTGGCCCGGTCGGTCAGCGTCAGGTAGCCGTCCGGGGTGAGCGTGCCGATGTCGCCGGTGCGCAGCCAGCCGCCGGTGAACCGGGACGGGGCCTCGCGGTCGGAGGGTTCCGGCTTGTAGTAGGAGCTGGCGATCCACGGGCCGCGGATCTCCAACTCCCCCACGCTTTTCCCGTCGTGCGGGATCGGGCGGCCGTCCGCACCGATGAGCCGCGCCTCCAGCGACGGCAGCAGGCGGCCCTGGGTGATCCGGTAGTGCCAGGCGTCCTCCTCGCTGACCCCGGCCGGCGGGTGCGCCACCGCGGCGATCGGCGACGTCTCGGTCATCCCCCAGCCCTGCACGATGCGAACCCCGTGCCGCTCCTGGAACTCCCGCATCAGCGAGGGCGGGCAGGTGGCGCCGCCGGCCAGCACCATGCGCAGCGACGAGACATCCCCAGAGTGCGCGCGCAGGTGCTCGAGCACGCCCGACCAGGTGGTGGTCACCGCGGCGGCCATGGTCGGCCGCTCCCGCACGATCATGGCCACCAGCGACTCCGGCTGCAGGAACCGGTCCGGCAGCAGAAGTCCCGCCCCGGCAAGCAGTGCGGCGTAGGGCATGCCCCAGGCGTTGACGTGGAACATCGGCACCACCGGCATCAGCACGTCCAGCGGGCTCATGCCGTGCGCCGCGGGGGTGTTCACCGCCATGCTGTGCAGGTAGATCGACCGGTGGCTGTACGCGACGCCCTTGGGCTCCCCGGTGGTGCCGCTGGTGTAGCAGAGCGCGGCCGCGCTGTCCTCGTCCGGGTCCTCCCAGTCGTAGTGGACCGACTGTGCGGCAAGGAGTTCCTCGTAGTCGTGGGTGAGCTTGCCGGCGCTGCGCATGACCGCCGGGCGCCCGCTGCCGACGACCACCACGTGCTCCACGGTGGGCAGCTCCGGCAGCAGCTCGGCGAACCGCGGCAGCGCCGTCTCGTTGACCAGGATCACCCGGTCTTCGGCGTGGTTGATCGTGTACACCAGCTGGTGCTTGGAGAACCGCAGGTTGATCGTGTGCAGCACGGCGCCCATCGCCGGCACCGCGAGGTAAGCCTCGAGATGCTCGGCGTTGTTCCACATGAACGTGCCGACCCGCTGGTCGCCGGTCACGCCGAGGGCGCGCAACGCGTTGGCCAGCTGGGCGCAGCGCAGGCCCAGCTCCCCGTAGGAGCGGTACCGCGCCGCCGTCCCGGTCCAGGTCGCGGCCCGGCTGTCGGCGTGCACCGTGGTGCCGTAGCGCAGCATCCGGGCGACCGTGAGCGGGGCGTCCTGCATGGTGCTCTTCACCGCTCGCGACCCCGTTCCCGGACGTTGCGCAGCTCCCACGCGGTGAGGGCGAGCGAGACGGCGACGAACGTGGCGCGGCCCTTCAACGGCCGCCCGAGTAACCCCTCCAGCCGGTTGAGCCGGTTCAGCACGGTGTTGCGGTGGCAGTAGAGGCGGGTCGCGGTGTGCGCCACCGAGCAGTTCGTGTCGATCCACACGGCGAGCGTGGTGAGCAGGTGCCGGCCTTCCCGCCCGGGCAGGTCCAGCACCGGCCCGAGCAGCTCGCGCACCAGCATGTCGGCGAGGTCCGGGGAGCGGACCAGCAGCGCCTCCGGCAGGTGGTCCTCGAGCGTCGCCAGACCGGGCGCGCCGGCCGGCAGGGTGGCCATCGCGATGGAGGCGAGCTGGAAGCCCTCGTCGACCTGGCCCAGCCCGGCGACCACCGGGCCGGCGCCGCCACGGCCGCGCATGGCCGGACGCAGCCGGCGCAGCACCGCTTCCGGGCCGGACTTCTCCAGCGCCACCAACCCGACCAGCACCTCCCCGCTGACCTGCCAGACCGACCGGAAACCGCCGGCCGCCAACGTTTCCGCGGCCATCTCCACGCCGGGCCGGCCGGCGGACGTCGGCTCCACCGCGAACACCAGGTACGGGCTGTCCGCCGGCAGGTCCAGCTTGACCGCGGCGTCCTCCAGGAACGAGGCGTCCCGGCCGCGGCCGCGGAGCAGCTCGTCGACCATGGCGCGGCGGCGCTGCTCGGCCATCCGCAGCAGCTCCAGCTCGGTGCGGTGGTAGTGGTAGCAGGTGGCGGCCTCGGCGGAGACCTCGTCGATGATCAGCCAGAGCGAGCCGGCCAGCTCGAGCAGGGCCGGGTCGCCGGCGGCGCAGTCCACCAGCTCCTGCCAGACGGCGAGGCCGGCCAGCCGGTACGAGCGCAGCACCGAGTCCAGCGGGACTCCCCGCTCGGCCTGCCGCCGGGCGCCGGCCCGGATGACCGCGTACGGCTCGCCGCCGGCATCCCCGGTGAGCAGCCGCAGCACCGCGTCGGTGTTGTCCCGGCAGGACTTGCGCAGATCCGGCAGCGACACCAGCGCGGTGTCCAGGTAGGCGGAGTTCTTCGCGACGATGTGCCCGACCCAGCGGTCGGCGATCCCGTCCAGCCGGTCGCGCAGCACCCCGATCAGCCCGGGGCCCGCCTCGACATCCTCGACACTCTCCAGCGCTGCCATGGAGTCACGATGCTCGTTTTGCCCCCGAACGGCAAGATTCCGCCGTCTGGAGGATGTGCAATGCGCACAAGGAGCAGTGGCCTGGACTGAGCGCTACAACCAGTGATCGGCCGGTCCGGCGCTGCGACTATTGAGTCTGATGTGGATTCACCCGAGTCGGCGCTGACGAGGAGCTTCCCCGATGGCCGAGCCCACCGCCACACCTGACCAGCCGGCCGTCGGACGCCGGCGGTTCCTCACCTACGTGATCGCCGCGCCCACGCTCACCATGGGCGCGTCGCTGTCCGCGGAAACCGCGTCGGAGGCCACCCCCGGCCTGCCGGACATCGTCGACCTCACCGACGCCCTGGTGCTGGCCGCCGCGCCGACCGTGCACAACCTCGTCGTCGAGATCACCCCGGCCAACCGCGTCGTCGTTCAGCTGCCGCGGGAGGAGGTCGGCCAGGGCATCACGACCACGTTCGCCATGATCGTCGCCGAGGAGCTGGACGCCCGGCTGGCCGACGTCGAGGTGCGGTTGCAGGACGCCACGCCGGCCAACCTGATGAACCAGCTCACCGGCGGCTCGGCGTCGGTCTCCGTGCTGTACCAACCGATGCGTGAGGTCACCGCGGCCATGCGGGCCCGGCTGGTGACCGCCGCCGCGCACCGCTGGGGCCTGCCGGCCGGCTCACTGTCCACACGCGACACGATGGTGATCGCGCCGGACGGTCGGACCGCCGGGTACGGCTCGCTGTCCGCGGACGCCGCGCGGGTGCTGCTGCCGGAGGTTTCCGCGGCACCCAAGGATCCCACGCGGTTCACGGTGATCGGCACGCCGCGCAACCGGATCGACGCGCTGGACATCGTCACCGGGCGGGCGAGGTACACCCACGACCTGGACGTGCCCGGCGCCAAGCCGACCGTGGTGGCCCGGCCGCCGACGATCAGGGGCACGGTCGCCTCGGTGGACGACTCGGTGGCCCGCGGCATGCCCGGAGTCCTCGCGGTGACCCGGATCCCGACCGGCGTCGCGGTCACCGCGGAGACCTTCGACCAGGCGCAGCAGGCCCGGGACGCGCTGAAGATCACCTGGAACCCCGGGCCCGTTGCCGGAATGTCGGATGTCGACATTCGGACCCGACTGCGCGCGGCGGCTCCGCCGTTCGTGCTGCCGCCGCTGGGCACGCTCACCGTCGAGGGCGAGTTCAGCTTCGCCTTCCTCAACCACGCGCCGCTGGAGGTGATGGGCGCGATCGCCGACGTGCGCGCCGACCGGGCCGAGGTGTGGATGCGCTCGAAGAGCCCGATTCCCGCCCAGGCCGCGGTGGCCGCCGCGGTCGGGTTGCCGCAGAGCGCGGTGACGCTGCACCCGATCCGCGGCGGCGGCTCGTTCGGGCGCGGGCTGTTCTTCGACGCCGGGCCCGAGGCCGCGCTGGTGTCCAAGGCGATCGGGCGGCCGGTCAAGCTGCTCTACACCCGGGCCGACGACATGCACCACGGCCGGATGCGCCCGGCCAGCTTCCACCGCGTCCGGGCCACCTACCTGCTCGGCACCGTGCTGTCCTACGAGCACCGGGTCGGCGCGGTGGAGCTGGATCTGCGGCACGGCTTCGGCGACGTGATCACCGCGCTGGGCGCCGGCCTGCTGCCGGGACCGTTCGCGCAGACCGTGTTCCACCTGACCCAGAACATGCCGTACAACTTCGGCGTCGAGACCTACCTGCTGGGCGAGGTCCCGCTCGGGGTGGCGACCAGCTCGTGGCGGTCGATCTACTCCGGCGCGGTGGCGGTGGCCGACGAGATCATGGTCGACGAGATCGCCCGGCGGCTCGGCCAGGACCCGGTCGCGTTCCGGCTGGCGCGGCTGTCCGGCGCGCGCGAGCGGGCGGTGGTGCAGAAGGTGGCCACCGAGGGCGGCTGGGGGCGCGCGCTGCCAC
This sequence comes from Actinophytocola sp., assembly GCF_036002505.1. Classification (GTDB taxonomy): domain Bacteria; phylum Actinomycetota; class Actinomycetes; order Mycobacteriales; family Pseudonocardiaceae; genus DASYTH01. The sequence continues at coordinate 35,207 of NZ_DASYTH010000122.1, forward strand.
CCGGGCACGCCCAGGGTGTGGCGATCCACGAGGAGTACAAGGGCTGCGCGGCGGTTCTGGTGGAACTCGACGCGACCGGAACCGAGCCGCGGGTGACCAAGGCGGTGGTCGCGGTGGACGTCGGCCGGGCGATCAACCCGCGCGGGCTGGAGGCGCAGCTGGCCGGCGTGGTGGTGGACGGGATCTCGGCCACCCTGCGCGCCGGCAACCACATCGACAACGGCGCGGTGCGCGAGTCCAGCTTCACCGACTTCAAGTGGGCCCGGATGCGGCACAGTCCACTTCAGACAGAGGTGCACGTCATGCCGCCCAGCACCGGAAAACCCGGCGGCGCGGGCGAACTGGGCTTCCCGGCGGCCGCCGCCGCGGTGGCCAACGCCTACGCCCGGGCCACCGGAACCCGTCCGCGCAGCTTCCCGATCGCCGGCTGAAGGAGCGTTCGATGCCCAACTACACGTTCGTGCTGAACGGCTCGCCGGTGACCGTCAACGCGCCGCCGGACATGCCGATGCTGTGGGTGCTGCGGGACATCCTCGGGGTCACCGGGCCGAAATACGGCTGCGGCGTCGGGGTGTGCCGGGCCTGCACCAGCCATCTCAACGGTGCAGCGTTCAACCCGTGCGTGACCCCGGTCGCGGACTGCGCCGGCCAGCGGGTCACCACGATCGAGGGCCTCGCCGAGGGTGACACCCTGCACCCGGTTCAACAGGCCTGGCTCGAGGAGGACGTCGCCGCGTGCGGCTTCTGCCAGGCCGGTCAGATCATGGCCGCGGCCGCTCTCCTTGCCACCAAGCCGAACCCGACCGACGACGACATCGACACGATCGACAACGTCTGCCGGTGCGGCACCTACCACCGGATCCGCAAAGCCATCAAGCGCGCAGCTGCCGGGTAGGTGCGATGAAGGCGTCCTTTCTCACGCCCAGTGCGAGGAAAGACGCATTCACCGGACCACCCCGGCGAGCCATGCGAACTCACTCACCCAACCCAGCCCCAGGCACAACCCACCACGTCTGAAACACGCCCTAACCGGCGAGGTAGGTGCGCAGGCCGCGGTGGCCGCGGCGCATCATCGCGGCGTGGTTGGCGCGGAACAGCGGCCGGGCCACCGGGGCGAGCCGGCGCAGCAGCCGCTTGTTGACCACGACCTGCTGGGCGATCTCCAGCTGGGCCCGGCGCGGTTCGTGCTGGGCCACGATCCCCTGCACGTAACCCTCGAGGTCGCCGGTCATGTCGACGCGCAGCCGGCCGGCCCGCTCGTCCTGCTCGGTCCGGTGCAGCCGGAACACCAGCGCGTACGGCAGCAGGGCACGGCAGGTGAGTTCCGCGGTGTCGTCGTCGACCCGGCTGACCGAGCGGATGTCCGGCCACCACGCCGGATAGTTCGCCAGGTCGACCAGCGCACCGAACAGCCTGGCCGCGGCCACCTCCAGGGACCACACGTTCCGGAACCGGTACTCGTTCAGCGACACGTGATCAGTACGCCTCCGCCGCACCACGTGGTTCAGACCGGTACCGACACGAACTTCCGGCCGTCCGTGGTGTAGACGTCGATCGACTCCACCTGAGCCGGGTCGATCAGCGCCGTGCCGTCCAGCGGCGTGCCGTTCTTCGCGCCCGCGTCGGACACCAGCCAGCTCCCGGCCAGCACCGGCTGCCCGTTCCGCGGCATCACCAGAAGCTGGCAGGGCTCGCCCTTCGGGATGCCGGAGGCGAACGCGTGCACCCGCACCCAACCGGCCTGCTTCACCAGGTCGATCTTGAGGGTCGCCCCGGTTTCGGGGTCCTTGGCCTCCCGGTGTACGGCCCCGGGCACGTTCGTGCCGGACTCGGCCACGTTGCCACCGGACGGCGCGGTCTGCCGGCCGATCAGGATCCCGCCGCCGAGCGCCACCGCGACGAGCACCGCGGCGGCCGCGGCCACCAGGCCCGTCCGGGAGCGCCGGGCCGGGGCCTGCATCGGCCGGAAGGACCCGGCATGCTCGGTGCGCGCGGCCCGGAGCGTGCGCTGCAACGTGAGATCGCCGCCGTCCGGCGGGCCGTCCAGGAACGCCTCCGGCGGAATGTCGTCCATCGCCCCGCGGAGATCGGTCAGGTCGGCCACCTCGCGCCGGGCGTCCGGGCAGCCGGTCAGGTGCTCGTGCACCAGCTGCGCCTCACGGGGGTCGAGCGCACCGAGGGCGTAGGCGCCAAGCATCGAGTGGTCATGATCGACCGGGTTCATCCTGGCACCTCCCTTGCTCCGGAACGTCCGGCCAGCGCCACCCGCAGGGCGCGTAAGGCGTGGTAGGACCGCGATTTCACGGTACCCGGCGGTATGCGCAGCACCTGCGCGGCTTCCGTCACCGTGCGACCCCGGTAGTACATCTCCACAAGCACCTCCCGGTGCTCGGCGGAAAGCGTGTCCATGGCTCCCAGCACGGCCATCGAGTTGACCACGCGCTCGGCGTGGTCGGGCTCGGCGGCTGGCACGTCAACGGGCTCGCCGACTTCCTGCGGCCGGGACGCACGCGCCCGGGCCCGGTCGGTGACGATGTTGCGTGCGACCGTCAGGAGCCAGCCGCGCACCGAGCCCTTGCTGTCGTTCTGCAGGTCCTCGGCATGCCGCCAGGCGCGCAGCAGGGTTTCCTGGAGCACGTCCTCGGCGGCGGCCCGGTCCCCGGTCAGCCGGGTTGCGTAGGCCAGCACGCTGCGGCCGTGCTCCTGGTACAGGAACCGGATCAGGTCCTCGCCCGGCGCGCGGGGTTCCTGCTTGGCGCGCTTCTGGCGCGATCGCAAGCCTGGGAACGTCACGCCTGCCCTCACCTGCCCGGCTGAATCGGACACCACCGTGGTCGGCGAGAACAGTACTGGACCGGTCCATGACGCATGTCCACCCTTCGGTACGGATCCGCCGGGCGGGAGCGGAAGGGGCTGGAGCGCCCCCGCCCGGCGGGGCCTGTCAGTAACCGCCACCAGCATCGGGTACCGCCGCGGCCGCCTCCGCCTTCTTGCCCAGCGGAGTCGAGGCGAACCAGGTGCCGCCGACGCCCTGACCCTTGGCGTCCCCGGCGGCGCGGTCCCCGGTGTAGCGGTAAAGCGGCCAGCCGCCCAGCGTGAGCTGCTTCGTTCCGTCGGCCCTGGCCACCGTGCCAACCAGTCTCTTGTCGACATTGCTCAACTGGACCTCGCCGAGGTCCTGAACGGTGAACGGCTGCCACGTCTTCGCGCAGTCCCCGTTGCAGTTCGAGGTCGGCGGCTTCGCCTTGTCCTTGTCGAACCGGTACAACGTCCGACCGTTCTGGTCGGTGACCACGGCACCCAGCGACCCGACCTCGGCCACCGCCAACTTCGCCTCGGCCGCCCGCGGCTCCGCCGGTTGCGGTTGCTGCTGCTGCTGCCCCGCCGGCTGAGCCTGCTGCTGTGCGGCCACCGGCTGCGGCGAGCCGCTGATCGTCTCCTTGACGCCGCACGCGGACAGCGCCAGCAACCCGGCCGCCGCGGTGGCGACGACGATGCCGACTCGGGTGCGGATCATGGGTCAACCTCCTGCTACGTGGTTCAACACCCTCCACACGAACGGTTGCCCAGACCGGTTCATCATGATTTCTTCCGGGTATGACCGAGCCCGTCCGCGCCGCCCTGACCACCATCGACGGCGTGCTGGAAAGCCAGTCCCGCTACAAACCCGACCTCGCCTACTGGGTCAACGGCACCGAGATCGCCCACTTCGAGACGGACACCCTGCTCGACGTCCGCCTCACCCGCGCCCTGATCCGCTCCCTACGCACGTCGCTGCGTGCCGACCCCACGGTGACGTTGCGGCCGGCCACCTCCGACTGGATCACCGTCGACATCGCCGGCCCCGACGGCCTGACTCGAGCCGTCCACTTCGTCGAGCTCGCCGCCTCCGCCCACCGCGCGCCACCGGGCGCCACACCCCGCGCACCCCACTAGGCTCACCCCATGGCCAAGTGGACAGCCGCCGACATACCCGCGCAATCCGGCCGAACGGTGGTCGTCACGGGCGCCAACAGCGGCCTCGGCGCCGCCACCGCCCGCGAACTGGCCCGCGCCGGCGCCCATGTGATCATCGCCTGCCGCAACGTGTCCAAGGGCGAAGCCGCCGCTGCCACCATGGCCGGCACCGTCGAAGTCCGCCCCCTCGACCTGGCGGACCTCTCCTCGATCCGCTCCTTCGCGTCAACCCTGTCCGACCCCTTCGACGTGCTGATCAACAACGCCGGCGTCATGGCCCTCCCCCTCCGCCGCACCGCCGACGGCTTCGAAATGCAGATCGGCACCAACCACCTGGGCCACTTCGCCCTCACCGGGCTGCTCCTCGACCGCATCCGCGACAAAGTGGTGACGGTGTCCAGCGGCGTCCACCGCCTGGGCCGCATCCGCCTCGACGACCTCAACTGGGAAAGCGGCCGCTACCAACGCTGGCTCGCCTACGCCCAGTCAAAGCTCGCCAACCTCCTCTTCACCTACGAACTCTCCCGCCGCCTCACGGCAGCCGGTTCCCCGGTTAAATCCCTGGCCGCCCACCCCGGCTACGCCGCCACCAACCTCCAATCCCACACAGAATCAATTCAAGACAAAGTAATGTCCCTGGGCAACCGCCTGGCCCAATCAGCGGAAATGGGCGCCCTCCCCACCCTCTACGCGGCGACCATGGACGTCCCCACCGCCACCTACCTGGGCCCCGACGGCTTCATGGAAAACCGCGGTCACCCCAAAGTTGTCCGCTCCAACGCCGCCTCCCACAACGAAGAAGTAGCCCGCCGCCTCTGGGAACTCTCCGAACACCTCACCGACGTCATCTACAAACTCACCCCCCAAACCTAACCAGCCTCGGAAATACAATTCGCCCGCCGGAACGTACAACTCAGTTGCCAGCTGATACGACTCGGTTGCTGGAACGTACGACTCGGTTGCCAGACGGTACGACTCGCGTGCTGGAACGGACCCGCTCCTACCTCACCCCGCGACTGCTGCCGTCTCACCGCCCAGGACCTGGCAGAGGAACTGGCCGGTGTAGCTGTCCTCCAACTCGGCGACCTGCTCCGGCGTGCCCTCGGCGATGATCGTTCCCCCTCCGGAACCACCCTCGGGCCCCATGTCGATGATCCAGTCGGAGGTCTTGATCACGTCGAGGTTGTGCTCGATGACGATGACCGTGTTTCCCTTGTCCACCAGGCCGTTGATCACCCCGAGGAGCTTGCGGATGTCCTCGAAGTGCAGGCCCGTGGTGGGCTCGTCGAGGACGTACACGGTCTTCCCGGTGGAGCGCTTCTGCAGTTCGGACGCCAGCTTCACCCGCTGGGCTTCGCCGCCGGAGAGGGTCGGCGCGGGCTGGCCGAGGCGGACGTAGCCCAACCCCACGTCCACCAGCGTGCTCAAGTATCGGTGAATGGCCTTGATCGGCTCGAAGAAGCGTTCGGCCTCCTCGATGGGCATGTCGAGGACCTCGGAGATCGTCTTCCCCTTGTAGTGCACCTCGAGGGTCTCGCGGTTGTAGCGTGCGCCTTTGCAGACCTCGCACGGGACGTAGACGTCGGGCAGGAAGTTCATCTCGATCTTGATGGTGCCGTCGCCGGCGCAGGCCTCGCAGCGGCCGCCCTTGACGTTGAAGGAGAACCGGCCCGGTTGGTAGCCGCGGACCTTGGCCTCGGTGGTGGCCGCGAACAGCTTGCGGATGTTGTCGAACACGCCGGTGTACGTGGCCGGGTTGGACCGCGGGGTGCGGCCGATCGGCGACTGGTCGACCCGCACCAGCTTGTCCACCAGGTCCAGCCCGCGCACCCGGGTGTGCCGGCCGGGCACCTGCCGCGCGCCGTTGAGCTTGTTGGCCAGCACCGTGGCCAGGATGTCGTTGACCAGAGTGGACTTCCCGGAGCCGGACACCCCGGTGACCGAGACCAGGCAGCCGAGCGGGAAGGACACGTCGATCCCGCGCAGGTTGTGCTCCCGCGCCCCGACCACGGTGAGCTGGCGCTTGCGGTTGACCGTCCGGCGCATCATCGGCACCGGGATCTCCTCGCGGCGCGACAGGTACGCCCCGGTCAGCGAGCGCCGGTTCGCCAGCAGCTCCTTGAAGGATCCACTGTGGACGATCTCGCCGCCGTGCTCCCCCGCCCCCGGCCCGATGTCCACCACCCAGTCGGCGGTGCGGATGGTCTCCTCGTCGTGCTCCACCACGATCAGCGTGTTGCCCAGGTCGCGCAGCCGGGTGAGCGTCTCGATGAGACGGTGGTTGTCCCGCTGGTGCAGCCCGATCGACGGCTCGTCCAGCACGTACAGCACGCCGACCAGGCCCGAGCCGATCTGCGTGGCCAGCCGGATCCGCTGCGCCTCGCCGCCCGACAGCGTCCCCGACGCCCGGTCCAGCGACAGGTAGTCCAGCCCCACGTCGAGCAGGAACCGCAGCCGCGCCTGGATCTCCTTGAGCACCGCGCCGGCGATCATCTTCTCCCGCTGGCCCAGCGACAACCCGTCGAGGAACTCGGAGCACTCCCGCACCGACAGCGCGCACACCTCGGCGATCGACCGCGGGCCCAGCACCGCGTGCTCCAGCGTGACCGCGAGGATCTCCGCCTTGAGCCGGGTGCCCTGACACGCGGGACAGGGCACCTCGCGCATGTACCCTTCGTACTTCTCCCGCATGTAGTCGGACTCGGTCTGGTCCAGCCGGCGATCCAGGAACGGGATCACGCCCTCGTAGCTGGCGTAGTACGAGCGCTCCCGGCCGTAGCGGTTCTTGTAGCGGACGTGCACCTGCTCGTCGACGCCGTGTAGCACGGCTTTCTGCGCTTTGGCCGAGAGCCGCTTCCACGGCGTGTCCATGCGGAACCCGACGGCCTCGCCGAGGGAGGCCAGCAGCCGCTCGAAGTACTCGGCGGTCTGGCCGACGGCCCACGGCGCGATCGCCCCGTCGGCCAGGGACAGCTCGTCGTCCGGCACCACCAGCTCGGGGTCGACCTCCTTCTTGACCCCGATCCCGGTGCACACCGGGCAGGCGCCGTACGGCGAGTTGAACGAGAACGACCGCGGCTCGAGGTCCTCGATGGCGAGGGGATGTCCGTTGGGGCAGGCCAGGTTCTCCGAGAACCCGCGCACCCGGTGCGGATCGTGCTCCGGCAGGTCGACGAACTCCAGCTCCACCAGGCCGTCGGCGAGCCGCAGCGCCGTCTCGACCGAGTCGGTGAGCCGCTGCTTGGCGCTGGCCTTCACCTGCAACCGGTCGATCACCACGGCGATGTCGTGCTTCTCCTGCTTCTTCAGCTTCGGCGGGTCGGTCAGCGAATGCACCACGCCGTCCACCCGGGCCCGGGCGTAACCCTGGGACTGCAGCTGGGAGAACAGGTCGACGTACTCACCCTTGCGGCCGCGGACGACCGGTGCGAGCACCTGGAAGCGCACCCCGCTGTCCATGGCCAGCACCTGGTCGACGATCTGCTGCGGGGTCTGCTTGCTGATCGCCTCACCGCAGATCGGGCAGTGCGGCTTGCCGGCGCGGGCGTAGAGCAGCCGCAGGTAGTCGTAGACCTCGGTGATCGTGCCGACGGTGGAGCGCGGGTTGCGGCTGGTGGACTTCTGGTCGATGGACACCGCGGGCGAGAGGCCCTCGATGAAGTCCACGTCCGGCTTGTCCATCTGACCGAGGAACTGCCGGGCATAGGCCGACAGCGACTCGACGTAACGGCGCTGGCCCTCGGCGAAGATGGTGTCGAAGGCGAGGCTCGACTTGCCGGAGCCGGACAGCCCGGTGAAAACGATCAAGCTGTCCCGGGGCAGGTCGATGTCGACGCCGCGCAGGTTGTGCTCCCTGGCACCGCGGACGACGAGGCGGTCGGCCACTGATTTCCCTTCGGTCGAGCTGTGACGGCTGGGCCACGGCCATGCTAGGACCGGGCACCGACAATTCCGTGCGGTACCTGTCCGCCAACCGCCACCGGACGGTTCCGGTCGTTGGTAAAGCCGTAATAGGCTGTCAACTTCCAACAACCGATCGCGCCGGGGATGTCGGTATGACGGGATCAAGCACCACACCGGGAACGTCGGTGGAGCACGACACCGTGCCCGCCCAGCGTAGCTCTGCCGATCGGTCGGCACTGGAGCGCGCCCGGACCGGGCTGTCGGCGGTGCGCGAGGCCACCGAACGGCTCCACGGCGTGGTTTCCGGGCTGGACGACCGGGAGGTCGCGCTCCCCAGCAAGCTCCCCGGCTGGACCAGGGCGCACGTGGTCACCCACCTCGCCCGCAACGCCGACGCCCTGGTGAACCTGCTCACCTGGGCACGGACCGGGATCGAGCACCCGATGTACCTCAGCCGCGCGGACCGGGACGCCGACATCGAGGAGGGTGCGCAGCGGCTCGCCCAGGTGATCCGGGAGGATCTGCTGGCCGCCTGCGGCCGGCTCGACGACTACGCCGGGCGCCTTGCCGGCGCGGACTGGCGGGCCACGATCGCCCATCGCACCGGGCGGACGTTCCCGGCCGGCGAGGTTCCGTGGATGCGGCTGTTCGAGGTCTGGGTGCACCTGGTCGACCTGGACGCCGGCGTGGCGTTCGAGGACATCCCGCCCGGGCATCTCGAGCTGCTGCTGGAGTCGGCGGTCTACCCGCACGCGGCGCGCGCCGAGGGCGACCCCGTGCGGGTCCGCTTCGAGCTGCCGGGCGGGCGTCAGCGCAGCTGGGACATCCGCGTGCCGGCGGCCATCAGCTCTGAGGAGATCAGCGGTCCGGCCCCGGCCATGGTGGCCTGGCTGACCGGGCGCGGCAGCGGCACCGGCCTGACCGGGAAGCTGCCCGACCTCGCCGCCTGGGGCTGAGGTCCGGCACCGGTGAGCCAGCGGTACGCCGGCTTCTCCACGAACCGGGTCATCAGCCAGCCGAGCATGATGATCACCGCGGCACAGATCACGATCCGCCACCAGGCGCCGGCACCGGCGTTCAGCAGCACCCGCGCCACGACGAAACCGAGCTCCTGGTTGACCAGGTACAGCCCGTAGGAGATCGCGGCCAGCCAGGTGATCACCGGGGCGAACCGGCGCAGCGGCCCGACGCTCCAGTCCGGCCCGCCGGCGGCCGCCACGATGGCCAGCAGGATGACGCCGAAGGCCACGGTCGAGGGGGTGTCGGTGAAGTAGGCGTGCGCGTCCTGGGCCACCAGCACCGCGGCCAGATAGGCGGCGAGGTGCGCGCCGGACATGCGCTTCGACGTCCACAGCCAGATGGCCACGCCGGCGCCGAACAGCGCCACCCGGTGCAGGGCCAGCCCGTCGAAGGCGGACTTGATCCACTGTGCGGCGTCGTCGCCGCGCCAGAGGAACCGGATCACCAGCGGCGCCACCACCATGGTCCAGAGGAACACCGGCAGCCGGCGGCCGCTCCACCGCCCCCGCCGCCACAGGATCGCCGCCGCGGTGAACGCCATGACCTGGGCGGGCAGCGTCCAGTACGAGGCGTCGATCCAGTGCAGGCCGGGCGACCAGGCCTGGACCATGAGCAGGTTGCCGACCAGGTCCGCCAGGCTCGGCATGTACCACGGGAAGGCCGGGCCGCCGCTGGCCGGCAGCGGGTGCCCGAACAGCAGGGACAGCGGACCGCCGAACCGGTAGCCGTTGATCATGATCGCGGCGATCCGGGACACCAGGTAGGTCACCACGACGGCCACCAGGTACGCCGGCAGCACCCGGGCCAGGCGCTTGCCCAGCCAGCGCACCGTCTCCCCGCGACGCACGGTGACGCACACGAAGTACGCCGAGATCACCATCAGCGTGCTGGCCCCGAACTGCAGCGGCAGCGTCACCGGGTACGGGCCGAGCTCCGGATGGTTGATCGGGGCCTGGTGGGTGATGTGCTGGAAGATCACCGAGCACACCGCCACGACCCGCAGAACGTCCCAGCTCAGTTTGCGCTGGGTCCGGGCAGGGCTCACGGGCGTGGAATTCGGCACAGGCTCACAGGTGTCGGCAACAGTCGGTCACAATCTCTCTTCCCGTCGAAGCTATGGCGCAAACCTGTGAAGTGCCTTAACTAGAGCTGTAAGTTCGCCATAGGCTACCGTCAGCGACCGTGGAGATCGTCGACGACTACACCGGCCACGTCGAACCGGGCGGCCACGCCGCCCGTCGCGTGCTGCCCACGCTCACCATCACCAAGCTGTCGGTGGGCCCCATGAACAACAACGCCTACCTGCTCGTCTGCCGCGCGACCGGCGAGGCGCTGCTGATCGACGCCGCCGCGGACCCGGAACGGCTGTCCGACCTCATCGGCCACGCCGACGACCGGCCCACCCTGCGCACCATCCTCACCACCCACCAGCACCCCGACCACTGGCAGGCCCTCGGGGCGATCGCCGGGGCCTACGGCGCCAACACCGCCGCCCACCCGGAGGACGCCGGACCCCTCCCGGTTCCCCCCGACCTCCTCCTCACCCACGGCGACACCATCTCCGTCGGCGACGTCACCCTCGACGTCATCCACCTCCGCGGCCACACCCCCGGCTCCCTCGCCCTCGTCCACCGCGACCCCACCGGCCACCCCCACCTGTTCACCGGCGACTCCCTCTTCCCCGGCGGCGTCGGCAAAACCATGTCCCCGGAGAACTTCACCTCTCTCCTCGAGGACGTGCGGTCGCGGATCTTCGGCGAGCTGCCGGACGAGACCTGGTTCTACCCGGGGCACGGTGACGACTCGACGCTCGGGGCGGAGCGGCCGCATCTGGACGAGTGGCGGGAACGCGGGTGGTGAGGCCGGCGCGGGGTGAGCCGGTCACGTGCTAGGCTGCGTTTTGGGTTGTTCGTTTTGTGTTCGTGTTTGCGCGCGCTCGCGAAACGTTGTTGCGGGCGTGTGTAATCCCTCCAGTTGGTCGGAGAAGGCCCCCGCCGCAGACACCCGGGTCGCCGCACCGGTGGCGACTCGTTACCGCTGACTGCAGGAGAAAGCATGGCTCAGGGCACCGTGAAGTGGTTCAACTCCGAGAAGGGCTTCGGCTTCATCGCCCCCGACGACGGCGGCGCCGACGTCTTCGCGCACTACTCGGAGATCCAGGGCAGCGGCTTCAAGTCGCTCGAGGAGAACCAGCGCGTGCAGTTCGAGGTCGGCCAGGGCCAGAAGGGCCCGCAAGCCACCCGCATCACCATCATCTGACCTGGCTCAACTCCAGGCACGCAAGCCCCGTCCGGTTTTCCGGGCGGGGCTTGCCCGTGTTCGGGGCGCGGAGCCGATAGGTTCGCGGGCGTGGCGGTGGTGGAGATCTACACGGATGGGGCGTGCAGCGGCAATCCGGGGCCGGGCGGCTGGGGTGCCCTGCTCAGGTCCGGCCGGCACGAGAAGGAGCTGCGCGGCGGCGAGGCCGGGCGGACGACCAACAACCGGATGGAGCTGACCGCTCCCATTCGGGCGTTGGAAAGCCTGACGCGGCCGTCCGTGGTGCGGCTCTACACGGACAGCACCTACGTCCGCAATGGCATCACAAAATGGATGGCACAGTGGAAACGGAACGGTTGGCGGACGGCGGGCCGGGAGCCGGTGAAGAATGCCGATCTGTGGCAGCGGCTCGAGGCCGCCGCGGCGGTGCACGACGTGCAGTGGGAATGGGTGAAGGGGCACGCGGGGCATCCGGACAACGAGCGGGCCGACCGCCTCGCGGTGCAGGGGATGCGGGAGGCTCTCGCCGCGGCGAATGCGCGGGGCTAGATAATCGCCTTTATGGCTCTGAGCGAACACGGACGGCGGAAGGTTCAGCGCGAGGCTGACCAGCTGATCGGGCGGACCCTCCCGGAGATGAGCGCGTTGCGGCGAAGGGTGCTGAGCGCGTTGCTCGTGCGCACGGCTGAGGGTTGGCATCTGTTCGTTCGGGATGATGGGGCGCGGCAGGCGGATGCCTTCCTGATCGGACCGAGTGGGTTGTTCGCCGCGATGATTGGCGAGGAGCCACCCGATGCGGTGATCGCCCACGAGGTGATGCGGCACGCCGAGGAACGGTGCGCCGACATTCGAGGGTCGCGCGGGCAGGTGCTGGCGGCGGGCGTTCGGCACGTGGTCATCGTTCCCGGTGGAAGCCCCAGGGACGGCGCGCACAGCAGGCGGTACTGGTTGCTGAGCGAGCTGGAGTTGCCGCGACTATTCGATCGGGACGCGGTACATCTGGATCGCCGTCAGGTGGGGGCGATTGCCGACCAGGTGTCCGCGCGACTGCCCGGGTTCCGGTACTTACGGGTGTCGCCGCCGGAGCGCGAACAGGACCAGTCCAAACTGATCGAGGAAAAGGACGTTACCGACCAGAACCTGGAGAAGGCTCAGCAGCGGCCATTCGACACCTGGATGAGCTTTCTTCATCCGCAGCAGAATGCCGTCGTGAAGCGGGATTACATGGGCCCGGCAAGAATCAGTGGTCCGGCCGGGACCGGCAAGACCGTGGTCGCCCTGCACCGGCTGCGCTACCTGGCCATGCAGAGCACCGGTCCGCTGCTGTTCACGGCGTTCGTGCGGACCCTGCCGCTGGTGCACCAGAAGTCGTTTCGGCGGTTGGCGCCGGAGGTGGCCGACCGGGTGGAGTTCACCAACCTGCACGCGTGGATTCGCGAGTTTCTGACTGCGCGGGGCCGGGAGATAACCGTCGTGCCCAGCCAGGTCGACACCGCGTTCGGGCGGGCCTGGATGGCGCACCGCGCACCCCTGGAATTGTTGGAGAAGTCACCGCCCTATTGGCAGGCCGAGATCGATCGGGTGATCAAGGGTCGGGGGATCCAGACCCTCGAGGAGTACGTCCGGGTGCCGAGGCGGGGACGCACCCTCCGGCTGGACGCCGCGCAGCGCGCGCTGGTGTGGCGGCTGTTCGAGGGGTACCAGGAGAATCTGGCGGCGAAGGGGCTGCACGACCACCACGACATGATCAGCATCGCGCTGGCCGAGCTCACCGCCCGGCCGGTCGAGCGGCCGTACGCGGCGGTCGTGGTGGACGAGGTGCAGGACATCACGTTGAACGGCCTGCGCCTGCTGCGGCAGCTGGCCGGGGACGGGCAGAACCGGTTGCTCCTGGTCGGGGACGGGCAGCAGCAGGTGTACCCGGGCGGGTGGCGGCTGTCCGATGCGGGCATCCCGATACAGGGCCGCGGGGAGGTGCTGCGGGTGAACTACCGCAACCGGGCCGAGGTGCTGGGCTTCGCGCAGCGGTTCGACGCGGTGAACGAGGTCGACGACCTGGACGGGGCGGCGGGCGTCGCGCTGCGGGACGCCGAGGTCGCCAACTCGGGCGGCGAGGCCAGATCCTGGCGCGGGCCCGAGCGCGACCTGCCGGGCGCGCTGGTGGAGACGATCAGCGCCCTGCCGGCGCCTCTGCTGGGACACACGGCGCTGATCGCGTTCCAGCGCCGTGACCTGGACCAGTGCACAGCCGTCCTGCGCAAGGCCGGCATCGCGTTCCTCCCGCTCGAGCAGTACGAGGGAGAGCCCGACGACCGGTTGAAGGTCGGCACGGTCCACCGGGCCAAGGGGCTGGACTTCCAGGCCGTCCTGGCCGTCCATTTCACCCGCAACGCCGCGACCGGCACGGCCATCGAGGAGGAGACCCGGATGCGGCAGGAACGGCAGCACCTGGTGGCCGCCACCCGGGCCCGAGACTTCCTGTGGTGGGCCGTGGCGGAGCCCAACACCGACCGGTGAGCCGGGGATGCGCGGGCGCCTCGACATCAGCACCGGCGGCCAGGTGACCGCTAGGCATCCGTCTATGTGACCACGATGGCGGCGGCTAAATGACCACCAAAGGCGTGTCCAGTTGACCGTTGATCTTGATTGTCCGGAACAATCGAGCCGTGGTCGAACTACCCGGTCTGATCCCGCGCCGCGCCGAGGCGCTGGTGCGCGAGGCACTGTCGGACACCCGGATCGTGCTGGTCAACGGGGCACGGCAGGCCGGGAAGAGCACGCTGACCAGGCTGGCCGCCGGCGACCGGGCGGGGACCGTGAACCGCCTGCTGGATGATCCGGCGACGCTGCGGGCGGCGCGGGACGACCCGACCGGGTTCGTCGAGCATGACGGGCTCATGGTCATCGACGAGATCCAGCTCGTCCCGGAGCTGCTCCGGCCGATCAAGGTGCGGGTGGACCTGGATCCGGCGCCCGGCCGGTTCCTGCTGACCGGGTCGTCCCGCGTGCTGGCGCTGCGCACGCTGCCGGACGCGCTCCCCGGCCGGATGGAGGTGATCGAGCTGTGGCCGTTCTCCCAGGGCGAGATCAGCGGCGGGCCCGACCGGTTCGTCGACGCGGCCTTCCGGCACGGCCCGACGATCGACCACTCCTCGGCGCTGCGCCGCCGCGACTATCTGGAACGCGCCGTCGTCGGCGGCTTTCCCGAGGCGGTGCGCCGCGCTCCCCGGCGACGCACGGCGTTCTTCGACTCCTACCTGTCCACGCTGATCGAACGGGACGTGCTGGAGCTGGCCAGCATCGAGCGCCACGGTGACCTGCTCAAGCTGCTCGGCCTGCTCGCCGGGCGCACCGGCGGCCTGCTCGTCCCGGCGGCGGTGGCCAACCAGTCCGGCATCCCGCGGACCACCCTGGTGCGCTACCTGGAGCTGCTGTCCTCGGTGTTCCTCATCAAGAGCGTTCCCGCCTGGTCGTCCGGGCAGACGCAGCGGGCCGTGGGCACCCCGAAGCTGGCGTTCGTCGACACCGGGATCGCCGCTCATCTGGTGGGCCAGGACGCCGCGCGGCTCGGCGAGCCCGGCGGCGCGGCCGGGCCGATGCTGGAGAACCTCGTGGTCATGGAGCTCGCCCGCCAGCTGACCTGGTCGGACGAGCGGGCCCGGCTCTTCCACTACCGGACCAAGGACAAGCTCGAGGTGGACGCGGTGCTCGAGACCCCGGACGGCCGGGTGGTCGGCGTCGAGGTCAAGGCCGGCGCCACCGTGCGCACCGAGGACCTGCGCGGCCTGCGGAACCTGGCGAACCTCCTCGGCGACCGGTTCGTCGCCGGAATCGTGCTCTACACCGGGGCGCAGACCCTGCCGTTCGGCGCGAAGATCCGAGCCCTGCCGCTGGACGCGGTGTGGCACCTCGCCCCCTGAGTACCGCGCCTCATTTGACACGCTGACCCGCCGGTGCGCGGCCTACTCTCGCCGGATCGAGGCGGGGAGGGCGCGATGACCCAGCCAGCCGGGTTTTACCAGAAGAACGGCAAAACAAGACCGATCACCCCCAAGAAGGGCGGAGCTGGCCCGTTGGTGGCCGCGGGGGTGCTGGTGGCCGGGGTGCTGGGCGTCGCCGGTGCGGGCGGGGAGGCGGCCTCGTTGTTCGCCAGCCGGGGCGGTGCCGGGTCGTCGGCGAGTGCGCCGAACCTCGCGGCGCGCAAGGCCGACGCCGGCAAGGCGGCCAGGAAGGGCGACGCCGAGGGAGCCTGGCAGCGCCTGGGGATGCGTCAGCTGAAGAAGACGGCCAAGCAGGATGCCAAGTGCCTGGCGGCGTCGTTCGGGCAGGTGCGGCAGTTCTTCCTGCGGACGCCGTGCACGTCGCTGGACCGGATCCTGTTCGCCGTCGGCGACGGCGCCGGCAACAACGCGGTGGTGTCCGTCGCGTGGGTGGGATTCCGCACACGCGGCCAGGCCGGTGACTTCACGGCGCTTATCGACGTTTACGGCACCGGCGACATCAAACCGCTGTCATCCGGGCTGCTGGGTCTGGCGGACATCAGGTTCACCGGCCGCCATTACGGCTCCGCGCGCACCGGCAGCCAGGTTGCCGTCGCGGAGGCCGAGCCCGCCGGCGGCCACCTGGCGCCCGACATCCTGAAGGCGCTGGCTGAGGTCGCGGCACAGTTTCCGCGGCCTTAGAGGTCGAGTTCCATCAGTAGCCGATCCTCGCCCGGGCCGAGATAGTTCTCGTGGAAGGACTTCGTGATGAACCCCAGGGATTCATAAAGCTTGACAGCAATAGTATTGATGGGACTGACGGTGAGGCGCACCTGCTGGAAATTCGCCGAGCGGAGTGCGTCCAGGCATGAATGGACGAGGTATCGACCGTATCCGCGGCGCCGATAGTCCGAACGTATCAGAACGCTGAGCAGCCAGGCCGACTCCCGGTCGGGGCAGGGCGCGACGAGCGCGTAGCCGAGCAGGTCGGCGGGGTGGTCGGCAGGGTAGTCGGCGACCATCCAGAAGTCTCCGTAGACGTCGAACATCTGCCGCAGCACGAAGTACGGATAGCCGTCGAGCGCCTCCAACTCCTCGAGATCAGACGATCTTGCCTTCCGGATAAGGACATCCCGGTCATCGATCGGGCCACCGACGACCGTGTCATGAGGTTCGCGCTGACGGGGTACGATTTCGCCTCCAGATCTCTCTCGATTGGCGCGGCCGGCGCACACGGCCACAAAGGCAGCATTACTGTGCGGGATGCCTACGCCCCACCCAGTGACCATAATACGGCCGTTCCCGGCCATGACAATCCCGTGAACATCACTGCCAAGCCCGCGGGGATCCACGCGACCGGACCATCGCCCGCCCCGCACGGTGACCGTGATACGCCAACCGGCCGCCGAATTCCGCTCGATTACCACCCGAATGGCGCATTCGGTGCTCCGGTCGCTAGATGATAATGAGGCCATGAGTCGCAGTCGGGGAGCTTCCGGTCCGCCCGCCTGGTCCCGGGCCAGGTCGTCCGGCGGTTTCGCCGCGCGCTGAGCCACGCCTGGTCGTCAACTCATGCCCGCATCCCCGTCCGAACCCTCGGCGTTCGTCGACGCCGTCACCACCGCCATCATCCGCCGTGTCGATCACTACGCCGAGCTGGTGGACGCCGCGAAGGCCGACGGCAGGCTGGAGCGGGCCGAGGAGATCATGCTGCTGGACCGGTTCGAGCACTACACCGCGGACGTGCTCGACCGCTACCCGCCGCCGGGGCCGCGCAACCGGGAAAGCCTGGCGTTCGTCCACCTCTACCGCGAGCGCGACGACGACACGTCGGCCGAGGACCGGTGCCGCGCGCTGCTCGCCGCGCTGATGGCCGCCGAGGTGGAGTCACGCGGACCGTTGCGGCTGACCCAGGCGCAGAACGGCCGGCTGGCCGCGATCCTCGAGCGGATCGGCGCGGCCTGCGGCAAGGAGGGCCTGCTCCTGCACGCCGCGCTCGCGTTCGAACGCGCGGCCGGCATCTACCTGCTGCTGAGCGACAACGCCGGCCGCGACCGCTGCCTGTACGAGCGGACCCGGTTCCGGCAGAAGTCGACCGGCCCAGGCCTGCCGAAAGCGCTGCTGGCCGTCTCCTGGACGCTGTGCGGCTACGGGTACAAGCCGTACCGCCTGCTGGCCTGGGTGGCGATCCAGCTCGTGGTGTTCTCCCTCGGCGTCGCGCTGACCGTGCCCGGCTCGGTCTGGCACGGCATCTACCTGAGCGTCACCAACTACCTCGACCCACAGGGCTCCGACGAGCTGTCCGCAACCGCGCAGATGCTCCTGGTCACCGAAAGCTACGTCAGCGCGGTCTCCCTGAGCGTGTTCTTCGCCCTGCTGGTACACCGGTGGTTCCGGATCTAGACGGGGTCGGAGGGAAGCAACGTCACGTTCACTCCCGGCACATCACCAGCTGGCGTCGTGCTGGCCGACGCGCTCCAGGGCCTCGAGCGTGCGCACCGCGATCAGGTCGCGGATCCGGGCCACCTGCGCGTTCCACTGGAGCGAGAAGCCGGGGCTGGTCTCGAGTGCCGCCCACAGGGAGCGCAGCGGCAGGTCGACGTGCGCGCCGGGCATCCAGAGGTGCACCAGGCGTTCGACGGCGCTGGTGAGCGTCTTGATCGGGTCCACGCCGAGCGCCATGTCCCGGTCGGCCTGGTCGATCGCCCCGGCGAGCGTGGTGATCAGCCAGTCGTGCAGCGCGAGGTCCTCGCAGAACCGTTCGGCGGTCTCGAGCAGGGCCGGGGGCAGGCTCAGCTCGACGGTGCGCCGCACGTCGTCGTCCACATGCAGCCGGACGGCGGGGTCGGCGCCCTCGGCCACGGTCGCGGTCCAGCGCACCCGGGTGGACCGGGACCGCATCGCGATCTGATGGTCGAGCTGCGGCCGCCGCTGGACGTTGCCGATCAGGTACTCGCTCACCGCACCGAGATCGAGCACGGCTCCGTCCGGCACGACCGTGCGGTGCCCGCGGGCGAGCTGGGGCACGTCGGCCCTGCTGATCACCTCGACCACGCCGCGCTGGCTGGCGTAGTGCGCCCAGGCCAGCCGGTGGTTGGCCGCGGCCTTCTCCAGCCGCGCCTTCGCCGAGGACTGGAGCACCAGCCCGCCGGTGACCACCGCGTGCGCGGCCACCGTGCCGATGCCGCGGGCCCGGGTCAGGGGCTCGGTCGCCAGCCGGCAGTCCACACCGACCATCACGTCCGGGGACACCGACCGGTTGACCGGCCGGTCCGTGACCAGCACCCGCTGGCCCGGCTTGAGCCCGAGCAGGTCGACCACCTCGGCCCGGCCCAGCCGGCTGGACGTGCGCAGCAGGCTGGTCCGGACCTCACCCACGATCAGCATCGGGCGTTCCCAGACTCTCGTCGACGTCCTCGACGAAGATGTGCGAAACCCGCCGGCGGATGTCCTCCGGGACGGCCAGCTTCTCCGTCCGGCCCCGGTCGACCACCTGGTGGATCACCGCCCGGTCCAGGTCGAGGTGGCCGAGGATCACGTCCACCGCGTTCTCGATGGCGAGGTAGGAGCGCGGCAGGATGGACGCGGTGCGGTAGGCGGAGAACGGCGCGGCCGCCGGGCTGAGCTGGATGACCGTGGGCAGGTCGCTCCAGTGCTCCGGCCAGTCGGCGTCATCCGCCCAGAGCTGGGGCTGCGCGACCGGTTCGCCGTAGTGGCGCAGCATGCCCAGCCGGAGCAGATGCCACACGGCGGCGAGGAACGGGCAGGACCAGGTGCGCTGCGAGACGAGCCGGCCGTCGGCCTTCTCCACCCGCTCCTTCCAGCTCCACAGCTCCACGTCCACGAAGATCGAATGGTTGCGCCGGCCGAACTCCTGCGGCGGGCGCCATTCCTGGACCTGCATGGCCTGGTCGGCGTCGGAGTCGGCGGACCGCTCGCCGTTGCACAGCCAGCCGGTCTCGTGCAGCGGCGGCCGGGACCCGTTGGTGCCCACCGGCGGCTCGGGCAGCAGCATCGCCGCGGTGAGCTCGGCCAGCGGCACGTTCTCGGCCACCGCGCAGCCGGCTTCCCTGGCGATGTAGTCGAACCTGATGCCGCACTCGTCCGCGATCCGCAGCAGCTTCTTCATGATCTCGGCGGGATTGGTGTGGCTGCCGAAATAGTCGTCGATCAGAAAGCAGGTGCTCACCCGGGGCCGCGGGCCGAACTCGGCCGCCACGCTCGCGATGGCCGCGTCAATCCACGGCGCCACCCGGCGAAACTGCGCCCGGATCCGGTCCTCGCCGTCGAGGAGGTCCTTCATGTAAAAGTGACCCACCTCGATGGAGAGGTGGGCTAGCTGCAGGTGCCGCGGCTCGTTCTGCTCGGCCGCCTCGCTATAGGTGACGGAATCCGGCGTACTCACAGCTTTTCCCACCACGTGTTGTCGGTCAGCTTGTCGGCAAGCTCCCGGAACGCGGTGACCGTCGCCTCGTTGGCGATGTTGGCGGCCACGTCCGCGTCCGAGATCACTTGTTCCCGCCATTGCAGCACCGGCTCCATCGGGGTTTGCCCCAAGGTCCGGCTGCGACCCAGCTTGTGACGGTTGGCGAGCTTCTTCAGCTCTTCGTCGCACGCCCGCAGCCAGGTTGCCTGGGCGGCGTTGTCGGTGGCGAGGTGCGAGTTGAGGTTGGGTACGGCGGTGCGGACGAACCGGATGGAGTCCAAAAGCTCGTCCTGGTCGTGGCCGGCCTGCTTACCGACCTCCAGCAACCCGCGGGCGTCGAAGACGAGGCTGTGCGCGGCCACGATGTGCTGCTGGGTCCAGCGGTGGAACACCAGCCAGCGCGCGGCGAGCGAGCGCAGCGGCGTGGAGGCGGTCGCCTTCAGCACCATCTCCACCGCCACCGACCGGCCGGAGCTGAGGTCGACCACACACACGTCGAACTCGGAGTCCAGCTTGACGAACAGCTCGATGCAGCGCTCGACCCGCTCGACCGAGTTGGGGAACTCGGCGCCGCCCCGGTCCCCCGGGAAGAGCACGAGCCGGTGGGCCCGGGTGTTCGCGGTGCGCAGGTGCGTGCGGCTGGAGCTCTGCCAGATGTCCACCTGGCGCGGGTCGGAGGCGACGCCGTTCAGATACGAGTGCGTGCCGACCCGGCCGTCAATGCCACGCTCCACCTTGGCCACCTCGAAGATCGCCCCGGCGGTGGGCGAGCCGAAGTCGAAGTCGAGGTACGCCACGCTTTTGCGCTGCGCGAGGTGGTAGGCGATGTTGCAGCTGGTCACCGACCGGCCGGTGCCGCCCTTGTCCGACGCCGCGAAAACCAGCATCTACATGCTCCTCGTCGCGTCGAGGTGGGCGACGGCCAGCTCGTCCAGCTTGCGCAGGGCCTCGTTGGCCAGCGCGTTGGCGGTGCCGGGCTGCTGGATGACGATGCGCCGGGCGCGGGCGAGGGTGGCCTCGATGCCGGTCAACGTGGCGCGCCGGGCCGGGTTGTCGTCGGCGCCGGCGTCCAGCATCTCCTTGTTGAGCAGGTGGTCGGCCTCGTGCAGCACCTCGAGCGCGCGGGACCGCAGTTGCGGGCTGCGCAGCGGTGGGTCGGCGAACGTGCGGGCGGCCGTCACCAGCGCCTCGACCACCCGCTCGGTGAGGTACCAGGAGGGCGCGTCGATGGGCTTGCGGTCCTCATGGGGGAACAGCGCCTCGGCCGGGTCGTCCCAGAGCCCGGCCGCCGGGCCGTGCGAGATCCGCCGCCGGTTGAGGTGGTCCATCGTCGCCTCGGCCACCTGCATGAGCTGGTCGCGGGCGTCGACGTTGGCGGACAGCCGGGCCGACTGGACGGCGCGCTTGAGCAGCAGCGGCGCGAAGTCCGCGATGGTCCAGTACAGCTGCGGGCCGAGGGCGGCGGTGCCGCCGAGGCGGATCTGCTCGCCCGGCACGTGCATCCGCACCGCGGGGTCGTTCTGCGTGACCCGGCGGGTGATGCGACCGCGCTGGGCGAGCGACTCGAAGATCGCTACCAGGCGGTTCAGGTCGTCGTCGGTGGCTTCGCGGTTTTCCAGGTCCTGCACCAGCACGGCGGACACCAGGAGACTGAAGTAGTCCTTCTCCTCACCGTCCGACGTCTGCCACGGGATGTCCTCCAGCGGCCATTTCCCGCCGCCGAACCGGGCGATCGTGGCCCAGTAGCGCTGGGTCAGGTCCCAGCGCAGCTGCAGCGCCTCGTTCAGCGTGCGCTGCTCGTCGGTCAGCAGGCCGAGCTCACGGGTGCGGGACGACCGAAGGTCGTTGATGCCGTCCAGCGCCAGCACTGTGGAGTACAGGTACGGGCGCGGGTCGGCGACGCCGTCCTGGCTGCCGATGAACGGTTGGTTGATCCGGCTGGTGCCCTCGAGCGCGATCTTGACCTCGGTCGCGTTCCGCACGACGCCCCAGCCCCACCCGCACTCGAACAGCTTGGACTCGTCGTCCAGGCCAACCTCGACGTTGACACCGATGCGGACGTCGTCGAGCAGCCGGGTGCGCACCCGGAGCAGCCGGTCCGACAGCTGGTCCCGGACCACCTCGTCGGACGAGTTGTTCTGGTTCATCATCCGGAGCATGTGGTGGTGCTCCGGATCGTTGAGCGTCACGGCGTTCACCACGAAGCTGCGCAGCAGACCGATCATGGCGCAGGTGAGCCGGTCGCGGAACGCGCCCTCGAGGCGCTCGACCCGTTCGGCGAGCCCGGTCTGGCGCCGGCCGGCCTGCGGCCGGAACACGCCGAGGAAGCCGAGGGCGGCCAGGCACAGCGTCACCGACATCGAGTAGGAGTCGACGACACCGATCCGCAGCTGCTCGTCGGTGACTCCGGGTCCGGACGAGTCCGGACCGGCCTCGTTGTCGGCGGCGGTGCGCAGGTAGCTGCCGCCGGCGAAGTCCGGCTCCCCGTCCTCGCCGGTGTACCGCTTGATGTACTCCTCGAGCACGGCGACCAGCCGCTGCGGGATCGTGGTGGGACCACCGAGAGGACTCAGCGTCGCGGCCACGTCGTCGGCCATGCTGTCCGGGCGGTCGAGCGCGAGGTTGGTCAGCTCCGTCGCCGGGTACAGCAGGCAGAGCAGCTGCTCGGCGTCGCTGATGGAGTTCGACTCGTCGCGGCCGCCCCAGGTCCACTGGCCGTCCTGAAACGCGGTACGAACCACCGAGCTCCAGACGTCGAGGAGCTGTCGTCGCGGTTGGATTCTCACGCTAGCCGTCCTGGAGGAATGTCAAGCCGATTGGGGTTCTCGCGCGCGAAGGTGCGGCTGCCCGGCGTCAGACGACCGTCTCGGGGCCGGCGATACGCTAGCACTGCCATGACCTCCCGGTACCCGTAACCCCGCCAACAGGCCACGATCGTGACGCCCCGAGTGGCGCGGGCACCGCCTGTCATCATCGCAGCCCATGCCGATCGCTGGGAAGTGCTCGCCCCCGACCTGATGTCTGAAAGTAGCCGAAAAACGTTACGGCAAACGGGGGACGCGAGCGTTATTCGACCGTCACTCCGGCCGGGCGGGCGACCGCCAGCCGGGCCGCCGACGTGCCGAGGCCGGTTGGCACGAACGAGAAATCCGGGGGACGGTGTGCGGCCGGGTGCAGCCGGCGTTGTTCGGCCTCGGTATAGCGGGCGCACTTGCGGTGCCATTCGAGAATTCCGGACATCCATTCCTTGAGACCGTCGGCGTGCCGGCGGATAACGTCCCGAACCGGCTCTTCGAGGTCGAGCTCCTCGAACAGCGCCGGCAACTCCCCGGCCACGATGTGCTCGAACTGCTTCATCCGTTCGGTCATCAGGCCGGCCACGACGTCCCGGGCGGCGAACCGGTCGACGCCGAGGAAGTTCTGCACGACCAGGACCAGATTGTGGAACTCCCCCTCGAACTCGATCTCCTTCTGGTAGGAGAAGAGGTCGTTGGTGAAGCAGGCGTAGTCCTGGGCGGCGGTGTCGAGCTCGCGGATGACCCCGTGCCGCAGCAGTCCCTCGGGAACGCGCTCGGCGTGCGCGAGCCAGGCCAGGCTCATCGTCAGGTTGGAGCCGAACGTGGCCCGGCGCATCTCGACGTAGTCGACCGGGTCGGGAATCCGGTTGTGGGCCTGGTTTTCCAGCTCCCACAGCCAGCTTTCGGTCATCTCCAGGATCGCGGCGCGGAACCGCCGGCGGGCGAGCGCGGGCATCGGGCCCGCGGTGCGCTCCCACAGATCCGCGAGCCCGCGCTCGAGCGCGTTGGCCGGCTCCGGCACGGCCTCGCCGTCGAGTGGCATGAACGCCGGAAACCGCCCGTGGGACAGTTTGGCCGCGGCCAGGTTCCGGGTTCGGCCGAACACCTCGGGGAAATAGTCGTCGCCGTACGTGCCCCAGGACAGCCAGTCCGAGGACAGGTCGAGCTGCTCCCGGCTCGCGTCGGCGTCGATCATCGACGCGCAGTGGGAGAGGTCCAGGGCCCGGAACCGCCGCTCGTCCCATACCCCGCCGGTTTCCAGTCCCGGCACGGAGTCGAACATTCCTACCGCCGCGGCCCATTCGACCGCGTGCTCCCGGGTGGCGTCCAGGTGCGGGCTGATCCGGAACGGATAGGGCATGTACAGCTCGGGCAGCGGCAGGTGGCCGACCGGCTGGAACGGCACGAAGGCGTGCTGCCGGACCCGGCCGCGCAGGCCCAGCCGCACGGTGGCGAACGCCCGGCTGGCGGAGGTGCCGAGACCGGTCGGGCCGGCGAGCACGGCGCCCTCGTTCATGTACCGGCTGGAGCGCAGATGCCACTCGTGCCCGCCGGCCTGCCAGTCCTGCAGTCCTTTCACGTACGCGGCGACGCCGGCCCAGTCCGCGCCCGGTGCGGCGTGCTCGGCCAGCAGGGCCGGCACCTCGGTCAGCGCGGTCGCCTCGAACTGCTGCAGCCGGGACGTGAGCAGATCGTTGACCAGTTCGGCGGCCTCCTGCGTGCGGCAGCCGAAGAACTTCTCCAGCACCAGCACGGCGTTGGCGTTCTCCCCCTCCTCCCGGACCTCGCGCTGGTAGGAGAACAGGTCGTTGCGCAGGTGCACGGCATCGGAGAAGGTGTCCGACAGCACCCGCATGGGCCGCAGCGCCGCGAGCTCGTCCGGGACCTCGGCGCCGACCGCGTACTCGACCAGGTTCGCCGACCAGGGCGCACCGCCGACCCGGCGCCGCATCTGGATGTACTCGATCGGGTTGGCGATCCGGCCGAGGTTGATGTTGTTCAGCTCCCACAACGACTCCACCATCAGGTTGTGGGTGCTGGTGATGAACCGGCGGCGCCACCCGTCCGACATCGACGGCACGGTGCGCGCCCACAGGTCGGCGAGACCGCGCTCAGCCGGGTTCGTCGGTTCCGGCGCCTCCTCACCCTCGAGCGTCATGAACCGTTCGAGCCGGTCGAGGTAGGCCCGCGCGCCCTGGACATCCCCGGAATACTTGTACTGCTCGAGAAAGTGGTCGTCGAAGAAGAACACCCAGACGTACCAGTCGGTGATCAGGTCGAGCGCCGGGCCGTCGCAGTCCGGATGGGTGTACGCGCACATCAGCGCGTAGTCCATGAGGGCGAGCGCGGCGGCGTCCCACACCACCCCGCCACCCGGCTTGGGCGCGTCGAGGAAGCCCATCTCCTTGGCCCAGGCGGCGCTGTGCGCCCGGGCGCGCTCGAGGTTCGGGTTCAGCCGGGCGGGATAGGGCATGTAGAACTCGGGCAACCGGAACGACTGCTGCATGCAAGGACATTCGCACGTGCGGGCCCGCCGCCGCATCGTCCGCCTGGGCGATACCCGGACGGTGCTGTCCGATGAAGGAGGGTTCTGCACAAGGGTCCGTGGTTGCGTTGGCGGGTGGTCGGCTGCCGGTTGCTCGCGGTGGGCCAGCGTGCCGTTCGGTGTCCGGGTTGGCAGAGCTGGTCACTGGTCCGACCGCTCGGGCAGGCCTCCGGCCCACCCTCGCCAGTCCGAAGTTGTGAATGATCAACTGTTTGCGCATCAGGCCTGAGCTGGGCAGGCGATCTCCAGAGGTGCGGAGGTGAGGCGGGGAAAGCGTCCTTGGTCGCCCTAGGCGTGAGGAAGGACGCGTTCGTCACGCTCGGCCCACAGCCGACGAGCAGGTCTACGCAGAGTCACAGCAACGTCGGGCCAGTCGGAACGAACACCGCCCGGCGGCCCACCACTCCCAACCGGGATGTGCACAACCCTCTGGCCGGGTCGTCAGCCGAACAGTTCCCGGGCCAGGTTCGCCAGCACCCGGTCGGCCTCGGCCGCGGGCAGTTCGCTGAGCGTCGTGTCACCGGGAACACCCTGGTAGCACGCCAGGGCCGGGATCCTGTCGAACACGCTGGGCCGCACCTGGATCGGCACGACCCGGCAGCCGCCCTGGTCCGCCGCGGCCAGCAGTGGCGGAAGCTCCTCGGCGTCGATGAAGTCCGACGCCAGGAAGTCCGAGCTGACCAGCAGCAGAGCCACCCGGGCCCGGTCCAGGGCGGCCACGATCTCCTTGCGCCACACGTCCCCGGACTCGAGCCGGCGGTCCGACCAGACGTCGACGATGCCGAGCCGCTCCAGCGGGCGCAGGTGCACCAGCACCCGGTCGAGCCAGTCGGCGTCCCGGTGGCTGTAGCTGACGAACACCTGGTCGCGGGTGACCGGCAGCCGCTTGCCGGCCGCCTCCAGCAGCTCGTCGCGGCTGAGCTGGTTGAGGTAGAACCGGAACTGCGGGTCGTCGGCGATCAGCCGCCGGGCACCGGGATCGTAGTACAGGTGCTCGGCGATCTGCGGGTGCGCGGCCGCGAGACCCCGCGGCAGGCCGGCGACGAACACCCGCGCAATGGCGGCCGCGAGGTGCGGCCGGGCGGCGGCGACATCGTCGAGGCACACGATCCCGTCGGCCGTGCCGGCGAGCTGGATGAGCAACTCGATGCACAGCGGCTCGGACGGCTGGTCCAGCACGATGAACCCGTCCACCGCGGCCTGGTACTTGAGCTCGAGATGCTGGATGACCTTCGCCCGGGCCTGCGCGCTGTCGGTCCGGACGTCCACGTGCTGCTCGACGGTCTGCTCGATGCCGGCCAGAACCGCCAGCTCGTAGCAGAGCATCTGCGCGGTCTGCAGGCTGCCCGCCGACGCGCGGGCGATCTCCGCCTTGCCGTCGAAGGTGATGTTGAGCGCCTGCTCCCCCTTCTCGATCATCTGCAGCACCAGGCTCTCGGTGGCCGGCTGCGGCTCGAACACCTTGACCCGGTTGACGATGTCGGACGCGAAGTCGATCAGGTTCCGCGCGGTGCCGGGAATTCCGACGATCACCAGCTTGCCCGGCGAGGTGTCATCGTCGGCCAGCACCTTGAGCAGGTCGGCCAACCGGTCCTGCAGCTCGGTGGGCAGGCGGTGGAAGTCGTCGACGGCGACGATTCCGGTGTGGCTGCCGTCCAACCGGCGAATCCGCGCCACGTGCTCGGCTTTCCGGGCGGAGAGGATCGACGGGCGGCCCAGCCGGTCACCGTCGCGCTCGAAGGCCTGCCGCAGCCACGTGGTCTTGCCGATCCCGGACGGGCCTTCCAGCACGACCCCGAGCCCGGGCTGGCGCAGGGCCATCTTGAACCCGACGAAGTCCTCCGGCTCGACGAAGGTGTGCGTGGGCAGGCCGGACTGCTTGAACACGTCGCCCAGGTCGTAGACCGTGCGCCGCTTTCCCGTGGCGGCCCGGGCGCCGGAGCCGCGCCGCCGCCCGCGCTGGGCGGCCATGCGCACCCCGTCCACGATGTTCTTCAACGCCCGCTCGCGGTTCGACCACTGCTGCACCGGGGTGCCGCCGGTGGGCAGCGGGGCGATCCGGGCGAACGGCTGGCGTTCCCAGACCGCGGGTTTGACCAGGATCGGGATGAGCACGGTGTGCCGGTTGTCATGCCGGGTGAGGATGATCCGCAGCTCGTTGCTCAGCCCGTACTCGGTGGCCAGCAGGTCCCGGGTCACCAGCAGCAGCACGGTGGCCGCCTCGCGGGCCCGGGGGTCGACATCCTCACCAGCCGCCCACGTCACCGGGCGCTCGTCGATGCTGGCCAGCACGCCCTCGTCCATCAGCACCTGGAGCGCGTCGACCAGCTCCACCGCGGAGTTGCTGTCCGGCTCGGCATACACGAGCAGGGCCGACTTCCGGCGCGGTCTCGGTAGGCCGGCGGTGGTGGCGCCGGGAGCACCGGTACCCGGGTGCGCCACCTCGCCGGGATACGCGGGGGCGGAGCGCGGCACGCGGTTTCCCTGCAGGGCGGCGAGAAGTCGCTCGCGGGCGGTCTCCGCGCCGGTGTGCACCAGGTCCACGACGGCCCGGTCGCTGATCAGCCCGCCGACGTCGATCGGGTCGACCCGCACCGGGATCACGCCGGTGCCGCGGGCGAACGCGGCGGTGCTCTCCGACATGGTCCGGGCCACCCGGAGGAAGTCCGTGGACAGCACGACCAAAGCGCGGTCACCGCGGTCGCGCACGAGTTCCAGCCGGTCGACGAGGTTCTCGCCGGCGGTCACGGTCCACTCGTCGATCTCGACCACGTGCCCGGCCTCACGTAGCTGCCAGGCGATCCACTCGGCCCAGGACCGGTCGGCGGCGCCCGCGCACACGACCACGTCGGCCCGCTCGGTCCGGCCGGCGGCGACCGGGCCGTGCCCCGGCTCGGCCACGAAACGCGCCCGGGGGTCGTCGGGCAGGCTGACCCACGCCTGCGCCGTGCTCTGTGTCGTGCCCACCCGGACCGACCGGTAGATTCTCGGGTCAATGGTCGGATGGTGGCGCACCACTTCCTCGTAGAAATACGAGGACACGATCATTCCCAGAATCCCGGAGGATTCCGCCATGGCGGTGTGCAATGCGGCGGAGCTCACCAGCCGGAACGCCAGGGTGATGGCCGGGTCGACCGCGTTGCGGGCGAGCACGCTGCTGCCCACCTCGCCGTGCGCCACCTCGCCCGCGTGCAGCGCCATCCGCAGCCGGGTCCGCTCCTCCTCGGGGTACAAGCTGTTGTGCGCGCTGAGCTCCCGCACCAGGAACTCCGGCAGCGGATCCACCAGCAGCCGCTTGGGCACGTCCGGCGGCACCAGGATGATGGTGCCCTCCTGGTGGTCCTCGGAAACGCAGCCCTCCCACGGGATCTGGGAGTGCCGGAACGCCTCCTCGAGCGCCTCGTGGACGGCGTAGCGGACCAGATCCTCACCGGCGCGGGTGCGGGTCGACCGCTCCACATCGACGACAAGAATGGTCCGGTGCACCGGCAGAGTCACATTGGTCATCCGAACCTCACCACGCACCCCGAGCCCACAACATCAGCATCCCATAACGGACGTGGACGGTTCCTGGTCAGGGTATGCAATTGGTTGATCTTGACGCGTTGACCGGAAAATGCAACCTGGGCCGGCCGCACGTGCGTAGGTAATGCCGTAACCGGGATGGGAGGTGTCGGGTGCGAGGCGAAGAGGACGCGAGCTTCCGGGAGTTCGCGCGGGCGCGGACGATCGCGTTGCGCCGCACGGCGTACCTGCTGTGCGGGGACTGGCATCTCGCCGAGGACCTGACCCAGAACGCGCTGATCAAGCTCTACGGGGTGTGGCCACGCATGCAGCGGAGCGAGCGGATCGACAACTACACCCGGCGGGTGCTGCTGCGCTGCTGGCTGGACGAGCAGCGGCGGCCGTGGCGGCGCAGGGAACGGCGGGACGGGGTGCTGCCGGAGGCGCCCGCGTCCGAGCCGGGCGAAAGCGGTCTCAGCGATGTGCTGGTGCGGGCGCTCGGCAAGATCCCGCCCCGGCAGCGCGCGGCGGTGGTGCTGCGGTTCTGCGCGGATCTGCCGGTCGCGGACGTCGCCACGGCGCTCGGCTGCTCGGAAGGAACCGTGAAAAGCCAGACCGCCCGCGGCCTCGACGCATTGCGCGCGGTGATCGAACGGTGGGAGGCGGTGGCCTGATGGACGAGAGCGAGCTGGTGAACCGCCTGCGCGGCCTGGCGTTGGCCGAGCCGGCACTGGGTATCGACCCGGACGAGGTGGCGACCCGCGCGGCCCGGCGGCTGCGCCAGCGGCGCGCGACGATGGGCGCCGTGGTGGCCGTGGTCGCGCTCGCCGCGGCCGTGGTGGCCGCGTCCGCCACGAATCTGACCGGCGCCGAGCCGGCCGACATCGGCCCGCCCATCTCCACGGAGTTCCCATCGCCGCAACCAGATCCGACCGACCCGCACGACCTGTCCGGCGCCGCCGGCCGCAACCGGGCACACCTGCGGCAGGTGATCGGCACGGTGCTGCCCGCGACCCAGCAGGTCAGCGTGGGGGACTTCAAGCAGTACAACCGGTACGACGTGAGGCTGTGGGCGCAGCTCATCAGCCAGGTCGAGTTCACCGACGACGCCGGCCCGGCCGCGTTCTACCTGGAAGTCGCCGGACCCGGGGTCTACGGAACCGCGGACACCGCGTGTAACCCGAATCTGGTCGGCCGGGACGGAAAACCGGCGGTCGAGGCCACTCTGCCCGACGGAAAGCACCTGCGCTGCGACACGATTCCCCAGCCCGGCGGCAGCACGCTGGTCCTGGGGGAAAACGGGGAGCCAGGAGCCACCGAGCACACGCTCAGCCGAGTCAGCGGCCTGTACGCCCTGCTCTACCGGTCCGACGGCAGCGTGGTCGGCCTGAGCAACGACGACAAGGTCTCCAATGAGGTCGCCGAGCGTTTCGGTCAGCCGAACCCGGGCGGCACCCGGTCCCGGTTCCCGCTGACCGAGCAGCAGATGATCGCGCTGGTCACCGACCCGGCGTTCACACTCAGGTAGTGGTGCGTGTGGCCGCGCCCGGCTGGCCGCTGACCAAGATGCGGGCCGCTTCGCGACCCGGGGTGGGGCTGATGGAGCCAGCGTGGCACGAGTGGGTGACGGTGGGCTTCATGATCGTTGTTCGGGGTCGCCAGCCGCGGTGAGCGCGGGTAGCGAGCCCCAAACGCTGATCTTTTGACCACTGCGTGCAATAGCAAACCGGCTCCATCCGGAAACCGGCGCCCGACCAACCTGGCCGCCGACCCACTTCCCCAGCCAATTTCAAGCCGCACACCCCACCAGACCGCCGCCCGCCAACGCGACCAAGTCCACCCCGGCGAGCCAGGCGACCGCCAACGACTCCGCCACCCGCCAACACCACCCCGCCCACCATCAAGCCACACCGGCAAAATTTCCGCCGGCAATGGCCAGGTCACGAAGCTCCCTCGACCTCCAGCACGTGGCCGTTGCCGTTGAGGGAGGCGACCGCGGCGACCTGGACGCCGGCGTCGGGGCGGGCCGACCGGATCGCGCTGCCCAACTGGGAGGCCGTGGTCTCGGCGGTCCACCGGTGGTGCAGCTCGAGCAGCCGGACCCCGACCAGCTCCAACGCCTGGCTGACCGGTTCCAGCACCCGCCGCTGCACCTCGGCGTGGTCCACGGCGTCCGGCGTGGCCTCGGCGTTCTTGAGGGTGTGCCAGAGCATCGACGTGCACGCGGTGCGGAGGTACTCGTCCGGGTCCTGGTGCCCGTACCAGGACTGGTAGAGCAGGTCCGGGTTGACCACGAAGGTGATCGAGTAGTGCGTGTCCCAGGTCCGCTCGTCCCGCGGCACCTGCACGTTGAGCTGCCAGGTCTGCGGCAGCGACGAGCGCTTGAGCACCCCGCCGACGAACGGCACGTGGAACGCCCAGCCCGGCCCGATCGGCTTGGCGTTGCGCCGCACCTTGCCCCGTAGGTGGCGCAGACCGATCTCGTCCTGGTTGACGTACTTGGCGCTCTTGGCCAGCAGGATCACGGACGCCGCGGCGATCAGCACCCCTTTGAGCCAGCCGTCGACCGCCTCCCATGCATGATCGATGAAGGGCACGCTGGTCAACATGGTCGATCACCTCACTCACGCCTGACCGCCGGCCCTGAGTTCGTCAAACCGGACAAGACGGCATGGCCAGATTGTGAGTGCCGTTTGGCCGAATAGCTATAGCCCTTGGTCCCTATCCATCAGGTCTCGAGGATGTTGTGGTCCGATATTCGCTATCCGCTTACCGCGGTAGACAATCCCGTCACGCTGCGTGCCAGCGCGCCTGTCCCGCGCGGTCGACGCCCTCCGGATAGGGTCGGACCGCACAGTCACCCGAGGGATGGAGTCACCGCATGGCACTGGAGAGGCCCAACGTCGATGCCGGGGACGGCGCCCCACCGGCCGACCTGGTCGTGGAGGACATCACCGTCGGCGGGGGTGCCGAGGCCACGCCGGGCAGCAACGTCACCGTGCACTACGTCGGCGTCTCGCACGCCTCCGGCAAGGAGTTCGACGCCTCCTGGAACCGCAGCCAGCCGTTCAGCTTCCCGCTCGGCGGCGGCAAGGTGATCCCGGGCTGGGACCGCGGCGTGTCCGGCATGAAGGTCGGCGGCCGCCGCCGGCTGGTCATCCCGCCCCACCTGGCCTACGGCGACCGCGGTGCCGGCGGCGTGATCAAGCCGGGCGAGACGCTGATCTTCGTGGTGGACCTGCTGGGAGTCAGCTAGGGAATTGGAAAACCTCGCCCCAGCCAACCGCACCTCAGGGGACCGTGACGGCACCCGGCCACGATCCACCACACCGTCGCAGCGTTCCGCGGTGACGCAACCACCGCATCGAAATTGCGGAGAGGCGGACTAGCGCAGGGCGGCCCGGGCCGCGGCGGTGGCCTGGGCGGCGTAGCTCCAGCCGAACAGCACGGTGTGCACCAGCAGCGGAAACAGCTGGTGTAGCGGCACCCGCTCGGCCCAGCCGGGTGCCAGCGGCGCGAACTCCTGGTAGGCGGCGAGGATCCGGTCCAGGTGCGGGCAGCCGAAGAGCTGCAGCATGGCCAGGTCGGTCTCGCGGTGTCCGCCGTGCGCCGCCGGGTCGATCAGCCAGACCTCGTCCGTCCACAGCACGTTGCCGGACCACAGGTCGCCGTGCAGCCGCGCCGGCGGCTCGGGCGGGCCGGCCAGGTCCTCGATGCGCGTGCACACCTCGCCGAGCACCCGGGCGGCCGTCCAGTCCAGCACCCCGCTGTCCACCGCCTGCCGCAGGTAGGGCTCGATCCGTTGCCGCGCATACCATTCCGGCCACGCCGCGGCCGGCTCGTTGGGCATCCGGGCGTTGCCGATCCAGGCCTGGGCCGGACCGCCCGGCGGCCCGGCGCCGAACGCCGGCGCCCCGGCCCGGTGCAGCGCGGCGAGATCGCGCCCGAAGGCCTCGGCGGCCCGCGCGGCCGGCCGGCCCTCCGGCACCCGCTCCATGATCACCCAGTGCCGGTCCGAGCCGAGCACCCGCGGCAGCCGCACCATCGCCGGCTCGGCGAGCCACGCCAGCGACGTCGCCTCGGCCAGCGCGGCGCTCGGCCCGGCATGCCGCTTGGCCACGACGGCGTCCCCGCCGGCCAGCTCCACGGCGGTGAGGTGCCCGGCGAGCGGCCGGCTGGCGGTCACCCGCCGGCCGGTCAGCGCGGTGACGGCGTCGGGCGCGGACCGGGTCACGAGCCGAGCCGGTCCCGGACCCAGGTCAGCAGGCCGGGCGCCGCCGACTCGATCATCGTGAGCACCTCGGTGAAGTCGCGGCGCCCGCCGTAGTACGGATCCGGCACGTCGAGATCGCCGGCGCCAGGGTCGAACGAGCGGAACATCCGCACCCGGCCGGCGTCGGAACCCTGATGGGCGAGCAGATCGCGCAGCGCGTGCCGGTGCCCGGAGTCCATGGCCAGCAGCAGGTCCGCGGCCAGGTGGTCCTCGTCCACCTGCGCGGCGACGTGCTGGGTCGGATAGCCGTGTGCGGCAAGGGTCCGTGCGGCACGTGCGTCCGCCGGGTCGCCGGCGTGCCATGGCCCGATGCCGGCGCTCGTGACCCGGACCCGGCCGTCGAGCCCGGCCCGGCGGAGGTGCTCGCCGAACACCAGCGCCGCCATCGGCGAGCGGCAGATGTTGCCCGAGCACACGAAGCAGACGTGCAGCTCAGCCATCGAGCCGATCCAGGATGTCGAGCAGCGCCAGCGGGTCCTCGACGTGGGCGTTGTGGCCGAGGGCGGGCAGGGTCACCGGGTCGGACTGCAGCGCGAGCAGGTGCTCCCGGGGTGACATCGGGTCGTGCTCCCCCGCCGCGAGGATCACCTCGGCGCGGCAGGCGGTGAGCAGACCGGGCATGTCGGGGGCGCCGACGGCGAACGCGGCGGGGTCGAGGGTGAGCCGCCAGCCGTCGTCGCCGCGCGTGATGCCGGGGGCCGCGAGCGGTGAGTCGGGGGCGAGCAGCCCGGTGAGGCCGGCGATCTTGAGGGAGCGCTCCACGGCCGCCTCGCGGGTGGGGAACGCGCGGGCCGGGCGCGCGGCGAGCTCGGTACTCCGGGCGAGTTCCTCCGGCGACCAGCGGACCTTGATCCCCAGACCGCACACGGCACCGACCTGAACGCCGAACCAGCCGCTGGCCAGCGCCAGCCCGACCGCGCCGCCCAGCGAGTGGCCCAGCACCGCTATCCGGCGCCCGGGTTCGACGGCCTCCGCCACCGCGGCGGCCAGGGCGCCGAAGGTGTAGCGCGGCAACGGATCCGAGCGGCCGTGGCCGGGCAGGTCGGGGATCACCCAGGACCCGGGCCAGTGCCGCGGCAGCAGTTCGGCGAGCTCGAGCCACACGGTCCCGGTCGCCCCGAGTCCGTGCAACAGCAGCAGCACGGGGTCACCGGAGCCGCCGCGATCCACATACATGCCCATGATCTCCGCACGGTACAGAATGGCGGCCATGGGCAGCGACGCCGGCACGATCCTGAACCCGGACACGTATGTCGACGCCGTCCCGTACGCGGCACTCGCCCGCCTGCGCCGTGAGTCGCCGGTGGTGTGGCTGGACGAGCCGGAAGTGGACGGCTGGCCGGCGGGACCGGGGTTCTGGGCGGTGCTCCGGCACGCGGACGTGCGGCACGTGCTGCGCCATCCGGAGATCTTCTCCTCGCAGCTCGGCGCCACCCAGATCCGCGACCCGGCCACCCCGGAGGCGCTCGCGTACGTCCGCCGGATGATGCTCAACCTGGATCCACCCGAGCACTTCCGGCTGCGCGGCCTGCTCACGAAGGCCTTCACTCCGCGCGCCGTCGCCCGGCTGGAGCACAGGATCGAAGGCTGGGCCCGCGACCTGGTCGCCGCGGTCGCCGAGCGGGGCGAGTGCGACTTCGCCAAGGAGGTCGCCGCGGACCTGCCACTGCTCACCCTGGCCGAGGTGTTCGGTGTGCCGGCCCAGGACCGCTGGCTGCTGTTCGACTGGAGCAACCGGGTGATCGGCTACCAGGACCCGGAGTACGCGGTCAGCGCGCACGCCGGCGCGGGCGGCTCCACCGGGATGGCCCGGCGGGCGATCGCCCTGCGCCCGGTGCCGGACGCGGCCGGGCGGATGCCGGATCCCCGTACCCGGCAAGGAATGCCGGACCTCTACGGGTACGCCGCCGAGCTCGGCGAGTACAAGCGGCGGCACCCGGGCGACGACGTGATGAGCAACCTCATGCGGCACCGGGACGACGCGGGCGGCCAGGTGGCCATCGAGGAGTTCGAGAACCTGTTCTGGCTGTTCTCCGTGGCGGGCAACGAAACCCTGCGCAACGGCCTGCCCGGCGGGATGATCGGCCTACTGTCCACTCCGGACGCTCAGCGGGCCCTGCGGCGCGATCCGGCGCTGCTGCCGGCCGCCGTCGAGGAGATGCTGCGCTGGTGGACACCGGTGATGCACTTCCGCCGCACGGCCACGGTGGACACCGAGCTCGCCGGGGTCCGCATCCGGGCCGGCGAGAAGGTGGTGGTCTGGTTCTCCGCCGCCAACCGCGACGAGGCGGCGTTCGACGACCCGGACACCTTCCGCCCGGACCGGACCCCGAACGACCACCTCACGTTCGGCCACGGCCCGCATTTCTGCCTCGGCGCGCATCTGGCCCGGGTGCAGCTGCGGGCCATGTTCGCCGCCGTGCTCGACCTCCTCGGCGAGCTCGAGCCGGCGGGCGAACCGGTGCGGCTGCGCTCCAACTTCCAGAACGGGATCAAGAGCCTCCCGATCCGCTGGCGAACCCGAGTGCCCTGAAGGTGACCTTCGGGACGTTCAACGCCCTGAAGGTCACCTTCAGGGCACCCGCCCACCACGAAGCTCGCGGACGGCCAGGGCGAGGGCGATCAGCACCAGGATGGCCGCGCAGGCCATAGCCAGGCTCGTGCCCAGCGCGGACTTCCCGGTGCCGGCGGCGTGGAACACGGCGGCCAGCAGGGCGGTGCCGATCGCGCTGCCTATCCGCTGACCGGTCTGGACCAGGCCGCTGGCCGCGCCGCCCATGCTGGCCGGCACGCCGGACAGGGTGAGCGACATGTTGGGCGCGACCACCGCTCCCCCGCCGATGCCGGCCACCAGCAGCGGCACGGTGATCACCAGGCCGAGCCGGTCCGGCGGGGTGACCGGCACGACGGCCGCGAGCACCGCCAGCCCGGCGGCCGCGGTGGACAACCCGGCCACGGTCACCCGGCGGCCCCAGCGGTGCAGCAGCCGCCCGGCAATCATGGAGCCGGCCGAGGAGCCGAGCGCGAACGGGGTCACCAGCAACCCGGACTCGAGCGGCGAGAAACCCAGCCCCGACTGGAGGAACAGCGCGAACACCAGCCAGATCCCGCTGAACCCGGCGAAGTACACCGCGCCGATGGTCGCTCCGGCCGGGTAGCCCGGGATCGTCGTGAGCAGCCGGACGTCCAGCAGTGGCGCCCGGTCCCGCGCGATCCGCCGCCGCTCCCAGCGCAGGAACAGCAGCGCCAGCGGGCCGGCCAGGAGGAACAGCCACCACAGCCCGCCGCTTTCCGACTGCACCACGGGAAACAGCACGCACAGCACGGCGAGCCCGAGCAGCAGCATGCCCAGCACGTCGACGTCCGCGCGGCGCGCCGGCCGGCCGGTGCCCGGCACCAGGCGGGCGGCGAGCACCAGGGCGAGCGCGCCGATCGGCACGTTCACGTAGAACACCCACCGCCAGCCGTCCGCCTCGCCGAACCCGTCGATGATCACTCCGCCGAGCACCGGGCCCACCGCGGTGGAGAATCCGACCGTGGAGCCCAGCAGCCCGAACGCCCGGCCCCGCTCCGCGCCGCGGAACAGGTCCTGGATCAGTCCGGCGTTCTGCGGCGTGATCAAGCCGCCGGCCAGTCCCTGCAGCAGCCGGGCCACGATCAGCAGCGCCGGCGTCGGCGCCGCCCCGGCCAGCGCGCTGGTGAGCACGAACCCGGTGAGCGCGATGAGGTACATCCGGCGCCGGCCGAGCGCGTCGCCCAGCCGCCCGCCGGCCACCAGCGCCAGGCCGAACATCAGGGGATAGCCGGAGACCACCCACTGCACGCCGCTGACCGAGGCGCCCAGCCCGTGCTGGATGGACGGCACCGCGACCGTGACGATCGTGATGTCCAGCAGCACCATGGACCCGCCGGCCAGGGTGACCAGCAACGCCCGCCAGCGCCGCGGGTCGGCCGCCTGCTCGGTGACGTCGCGGGCGGTCACGTCGCGGCCGGTCACCCGCCGCCCGGCGAGCTCTCCGCCAGCACGAGCAGCCGGCGCAGCAGGTCGGCCAGCCGCTTGCGGTCGGCCGGCGAGAGCGCGGCGAAGATGCGCTCCTCCTCCCGCCCCACCGCGGAGACCGCCGCGCGCCAGGCGTCGTAGCCGGCCGGGGTCAGCTCCACGTCCACCCGCCGGCGGTCCACAGCGGACGGTGTGCGCTGCACGAAACCCCGCTGTTCCAACGTGTCCAGCCGGCCGGTCATCGCGGCCGGCGAGACCCGCAGGTCGGCCACCAGCTCGGAGGGGACGGCGCGGCCGCGGCGCGCGGCCAGCGCCTTGAGCGTGGAGTACTCGGACTCCTGCAGCTGATGCCGCGCCAGGCCCCGCTCCTTCACCCGGTGCAGGTGTCTTGCCAGAAATGCCATCCGGGTCACCGCGGCCTCCAGTACCGGGTCGAGATCCGGTCGCAGGGGCAGCCAGCGATCGAGGTGCTCGTCAACCGAGTCCCGCGGTTCCATGTGACCAGCTTACTTTGGCCGGCTCACATTTCTGTGAACCCACATTTCGCCGCCGAAATAAGGCAACCCGCGGCCCGGCCGAACGTCTCGATAAGCAACCCGGCGCTGGGAAACCCATTGCTACTCCCGGCAGGAGGTCAGAGTTGACCACTCATCTCCGACGCGGGCTCACCGCGCTCGGCACCATTGCCATCGTGCTCGGCAGCGTCCTCGCGGTCGCCGCCACCCCGGCCTCGTCGGCCACCCAACCCGCCATCCAGGTGCTCACCAACATCCGCACCGGCCTCAACACCGGCTTCGACCGGGTCGTGCTGGACATGTCCGACGGGCAACGCCCAGACGTCCGCTACGAGGTCACCGACGAGCTGATCCAGGACGGCTCCGGCGAGATATTCTGGCTCGCCGGCGAATACTTCGTCAGCGTCGTGGTGAATCCGGCATACGCCCACGACCGGGGCGGCAACCCGAGCTACCCCCAGCCGCAGCGGTTCCGCACCCGCAACCTCCACAACGTGATGGCTGTCGGCCTCACCGGAGACTTCGAGGGTTACGTCTCGATCGGGCTCGGCATCCGCTACCAGTCCTGGGTCCGGGTGTTCACGCTCATCGCCCCCAACCGGGTCGTCATCGACGTCGGTCACTAACCGGTAACCGGTCATAGGAATGCCCACACTTGGGACATTCACCGGCCCAAGTGTGGCATTCATGACATCGAGTACGGCGCCGCATTTCGTCGCCATGTTGGCGTCTCACGTCGCCGTGTTGGCGCGCCACGTCGCCGTGTTGGTCTCTGGCGTGGGTGTGTTGGCCGGTGACGACGCCGCCGGACACCGCGGACGGCAACCCCGACGCACACCCGGCCAACACGACGACGCCCCAAGCCAACACAGCGACGCCACAAGCCAACATGGCGACGTCAGGGGCCAACATGGCGAACATCACGAAGTGCGGCCTCGTGCTAGGTGAACGGAATCCAGGCGCGCTGGGCCAGCCCGTCGACGGCGTTCGCCTGTGCGCCGGCCGCGGAGACGGTCCAGAGCTCGTCGCCGATGACCAGGGCGCGGCGCACCATGCCGCCGTAGGGGTCGGACGGGTGCGCGATCGTGCCGAGCTCGGTGAACGCGTCACCGCCGAGCTTGAGCACCAGCGCGCCACCGGCCGGCTTGCCGCGCTCGCCCCGCCACTGTTCCATCACCGGCACCACCAGCAGCCCCTTCTCCGGCCAGTACAGGAACGCGTGCGGGTCGTACTCCACTTCGGACGTCCCGCCGGTCAGCTGGAACTGCGCGACGCGGCGGGCCGCGGCGAGGTTCCCGATGTCGAACAGGGAAACCTGGGTGCCGGTCCGCCGGCCCGCCTCGGTGGCGTCCTGGCCGACGCCGATCAGCCGGCCGTCCCCGGCGGCATGCAGGTACGCGGAGTATCCGTTGATCTTCAGTTCGCCCGCCACCCGCGGGTGCGCCGGATCCGATAGGTCCACTGTGTACAGTGGGTCGGTCTGCCGGAAGGTGACCACGTAGGCCACCGGACCGAAGAACCGCACCGCGTAGATCCGTTCACCCACACCGAGTCCGGCCACCTTGCCGACCGGCGCCAGCCCGTCCCCGTTGCGCGCCAGGACAGTGATCATACTCTCCGACCTGCCCGGCTGGTCGCAGCACGGGCCGGGCTGGTTGAACGTGGTCGCGATGCGCAGGCGCCCGCCGAACTCCGACAGCGAGTACTGGTTGAGCAGGACGCCCTCGACCCCGCCGGACGCCACGAACACCGGCTTGCCCGGCCGCGAGATGTCGAACTGGTACACCTCGGTCCGCTGCGCGGGCTGCGGCGCGAACCCGCCGGGCGGCACCGCGGGCCCGCCGCCGAACTGCCGGCGCAGGTTGTGGTCGTCGGCGACATAGAGACTGGAACCCGTGCCGTACACGGTATCCCCATCGGCCACAATGGACACCGGATCGCCGGTGCCGAGCTCCCGGCTGAGATCGAAGGTGAGCACGGTCAGCATGGACGTGCCGGTGTAGCTCTCCGGGTGGCTCACCGCGGGGCAGTCGACGAGCTGGCCGGAGCTCACCCGGCCGCCCTGCTCCAACCGGTACCGCGGCAACCAGTCCGAGACCGGCGAGCTCCGCACGATCTCCCGGTTGCGTTGCAGCGCCTCCTCCTGCGAGCGCGTGCCGTCCGGGTACACGAACGCCAGCCGGGGCGCGGAACGCACCACCACCCGGGCGACCGGCCCGAGCTGGCGCGCGTCGAGGTAGCCGCCCTCGACCGAGAGGGTGCCGATCACCGCCGCCCCACCGGAAAGGTCGACGAGCACGAGCTGCGACTGATACCCGTTGTACGGCACGGCCGGGCGCTTCCCCGGCACCGGCCGCCCGTCCGGCACCATCAGCCCGTCCGGCCCCGTGATCACCAGCGCCCGGTCGCCGCTGAGCAGCAGCTGCGTCGCCGGCCCGCCTGGAACCTGCAGCGTGGCAACGAGTTTGCGGGACGCCACATCGATCACGCGCAGCTTCCCGTCGGTGATCGTGACCAGCCGCCGGCCATCCGTCTTGACCAGGTCCGGCTCGTCCACGCCCGCCTCGTGCGTGTTCGTCGAGGAGTGGTCGGGCGCCTGCGCCGGCCCGGGCGCACTCTCCGCCGGTGCGGCACGCTCGGGGGCGGCCGCCCCGGCCCCGTTCGGCGCCTTCGGCACCGCGCCGGGCGGCAGGGGCATGGGCGGCACCCGCCCGCCGGCCGAGTCCTCGGCGATCATCCCGGATCCGCCCAGCCCGTACGGCCCCACCAGCGGCAGCACCGCCCCGCGCAGCTCGTCCAGCGCCGACTGGCAGCTGTCGTATGCCACCAGGCTGATCGCCCCGGTCCCGCTGACGACCTCCAGCCGCTTGTCCTGGAACCCGCCGGAGCCGCCGAACCCGACCAACCCGACCACCACGGCCGCCACCGCGACCACCGGCACCGCGATCCGCAGCCACCGCGCTAAATAGGGCTTCATGCCGCCAGGACGGTGCGCTGCCATACCAGGGTTGCATCATCCGGCTTGCCGGGTGCCCTGGCCGGCACGACGATGAGTCGGCAGGGGTCCGACCCGTAGGGAGCCACTCATGTTGGAGTTGCTGGTTCAGCGGTGGTGGATGATCGTGCTGCGCGGCGCGCTGGCCGTCCTGTTTGGACTGCTGGCGATCGTGTGGCCGGACATCACGGTGCTCGCGCTGGTGCTGCTCTGGGGTGCCTACACGCTTGTCGACGGCGTGGCCGCGGTCGGGATCGGCCTGGCGAACCGCGCCGCGCCGGGCGAGCTGCGGTTGATCTACGGGCTGCTCGGCGTGGCCGGCATCGCCGTCGGGGTGATCACGTTCCTCTGGCCGCAGATCACCGCGCTGGTCCTGCTGGTGATCATCGCGCTGTGGGCGCTGGTGGCCGGCGTGCTGCAGATCGCGGCCGCGATCCGGCTGCGCAAGGTGATCGACAACGAGTGGTTCCTCGGGCTCACCGGCGCGGTCTGCGTGATCCTCGGCGTCCTGCTGATCGTCCAGCCGGCCACCGGCGCGCTCGGCCTGGTGATCGCCATCGCCACGTTCGCCATCGTCTGGGGCGTCGGCCTGATCATGTTCGGACTGCGGCTGCGCACGCTGCGGGACAGCATCGCGCACGAAGGCGCACGCACGAGCTAACATGGGTGGGTGACCGCCGCGCTGAGAAGCGTGCTCGCCAAGGCCGGGCTCCGGGTCGATCCCGACGAGTTCCTGAGCCTCGTCGAGGACGCCGCCCGAAAACTGTCCCCCGCCGACCCCGACCCGGCCGACTACTTCAGCGCCGCGCAGCGGCAGGCGCTCACCGACGTCGGCCTGGACCTGCGACCGCGCCGGCCCGGCGAGGTGGACCACCGGGCGCGTGCGGTCGCCGCCCAGGCGGTGCTGCGGGACTCGGCGCTCACCGCGAACGACGCCGCGGGCACCGTCGGCGTGGACACCAGCCGCATCCGCCACCGGCTCGCCGTCGGCCAGCTGTCCGGCTGGAAGGACCGGGGCGGCTGGCGGCTGCCGGCCTGGCAGTTCACCAACTCCGGCGTGCTGCCCGGGCTCGAGGCCGTGCTCCAGGCCGTGCCGGACGATCAGCCGCCGCTCGTGGTCGCGGCGTTCATGACCACCCCGCAACGGGATCTGCCGCTGAACGGCTCGCCCGCCACACCCCGGG
This sequence comes from Actinophytocola sp., assembly GCF_036002505.1. Classification (GTDB taxonomy): domain Bacteria; phylum Actinomycetota; class Actinomycetes; order Mycobacteriales; family Pseudonocardiaceae; genus DASYTH01. Next base: position 76,566 of record NZ_DASYTH010000122.1, read on the forward strand.
AATGGCTGCTGGCCGGCGGCGATCCGGCCCCGGTGGCCGCGCTGGCCTCGATGCTGGGCACACCCGCCTAGCGCATGGCCCGGCTCCCCGACGAGCCGCCCCCACCCGAGACCCTGAGAGCTCTGCTCCGCTCCAGCGAGGACATCGTCGCCGTGCACCGCGCGACCCGGCTGGTGAGGATCTTCGCCGCGGGTGGCCGGCACAGCCAGCGCTGGAACTCGTTCCGGTTCTACGGACCGCTGCCGCACGCCCGGTTCGACCCGCACCCGCCAGGCCCCGGCGGCGCGCCGGCGACCCGCCCCGGGCACGGCACGCTCTACTTCGGACTCTCCGTGCGCACCAGCGTCGCCGAGGTGTTCCAGACGACCTCGCTGGTGGACCGCTCGACCCGCCGCCCGCACCTGGTGGTGCTCCGCCCGCGCCGGACCCTGCACCTGCTGGACCTCGCCGGGTTGTGGCCCACCCGGGCCGGCGCCTCCCAGGAGATCAGCAGCGGCCCCAAGCCGGTGACCCAGGCCTGGGCCCGGGCGATCCGGGCCGCGCACCCCGGGCTGGACGGCGTCTGGTACCGCTCCTCGATGGACTCCGGCGACCCGGCGATCTGCCTCTGGGAGCCGCCCGCGGCCACCGCCCTGCCCCGGAACCCCGACGTGCTGGTCCCGCTCGACTACCCCGGCCTCGACCTGCCGCTGGCCCGGGTCTGCCAGGAGCTCAACTACACCCTGGGGTAGGGAAAACCCTACCCCGGATCCGGGTGTTCCCCTGATGTTCGCGCAGCTCAGAGCGCCCTAACGTGATACCAGACACACCAGGGCCGGCAGGTCCGACAGAGCTTCCCCCGCAGCCTATTGGAATGAATCATTCCGTTCTGATATGATGGAACAGAGCAATCCGATCCGGTACAGGAGGGCACCGCGATGAACCCCCAGGACGACCACCCCGCACCCGCCGCCCGCCCCCGGGTCTGGCTCGTCGCCAGCCTCAGCGCCGCCCCCGACCCCGCCGACCACCCCACGGTCCGCGACAACCGCATGGTCACCTGGCGGCCCGATCCCACCGGCCGCTACCACTCCATCGACGGCCACCACCACGCCACCTGGTCCGAGCTGCACGCGCGCTTCGACCTCGTCGAGATCCCCGCCGCCGCCTGATCCCCTAGGTACCGCCCGGCACCTAGGGATAACCGTGGATGGCGGCCGGCACGGCCACCGCACCATGATCGGGGCCATGGTTGACCGGCGGGCGGTGCTGCGCTGGGGGCTGGCCGGCACCCTGGGGGTGGCGCTCCCCGGCGGAACCGCGGCCGTGGCGGCGGGCCTCCCCCGCCGAACCAATCCGGCCGGCCCGACCGCCCCGAGCGCCGCGGCCAAGCCACCGGCGGGCGCGTTCACCGTCCCGCTCCCCGTGCCGGCGGTGCTGAAACCGGTGTCCACCGCGGGCGGCACGGACCGGTACGAGATCCGCCAGACGGTGGCCAAGCACGAGTTCCTGCCCGGTCTGCAGAGCGAGATCTGGGGCTACAACGGCATCTTCCCGGGCCCCACCATCGTCGCCCGGCGCGGCCGGCCGGTCGTGGTGTCCCACCGCAACGAGCTGCCCGTGCCGACCGTCGTGCACCTGCACGGCGGGGTCCTGCCGCCGCGCGAGGACGGCTACCCGGTGGACTACGTGACCCCGGTCGGCGGCACGCTCGAGCCAGGCCTCGCGGCGCACGCCCAGCACGGGGTGGCCGGCTCGGCGGTGGGCAGCCGCGACTACACCTACGCGAACGACCAGCCGGCGGCCTCGCTGTGGTACCACGACCACCGGATGGGCTTCACCGGCCCGTCGGTGTACCGCGGGCTGGCCGGGTTCTACCTGCTCGGCGACGAGGCCGAGGACGCGCTGCCGCTGCCGCGCGGCGCCCGGGACGTGCCGCTCATGATCGCCGACCGGGCGTTCTCCGCCGGCGGGGCGCTGTTCTACCCGTTCGTCGACCCGTCCATGCGGCGCGAGGGGGTGACCGAGCAGTACCACCACTCCGGCATGCTCGGCGACACCGTCACGGTCAACGGCGTGGCCTGGCCGGTGCACGAGGTGGACGCCGCGCTGTACCGGCTGCGGCTGCTCAACGCCTCCAACGCGCGCACCTACCGGCTGGAGCTCGACCCGCCCCCGCCCGGCGGCAACGGGTTCGTGCAGATCGGCAGCGACGTGGGGCTGCTGCCCAAACCGGTGCGCTACGACATGTTCGTGATCTCCCCGGGTGAGCGCTACGACGTGCTGGTCGACTTCTCCCGCTACCAGCCGGGCACGAAAGTGGTGCTGCGCAACAACGTGGGCGAGGCCAACACGGCCTACGTGATGCGTTTCGACGTCGCCCGCCGGGTCGCCGACGACGCCCGGATCCCGGAAACGCTCACCGCCGCGCCGCCGCCATCGCCCCGCAGCGAGGGCGTGGCCGACCGGAAGTTCAGCTTCTTCATCGGCCCGCCCGGGGTGAAGGGCCCGCCACTGGTCAACAACCAGCTCTTCGCCATCGCCCGGGTCGACGCCAAGCCCACGTTCGGCAGCACCGAGATCTGGGACCTGACCGCCGACGCGACCCACCCGATCCACCTGCACGGCGCGCACTTCCGCATCCTCAAACGCAACGGCGCGGCGCCCGAGCCGCAGGACGGCGGCTGGAAGGACACCGTGTTCGTGCCCAACGGGGGGATGCGCCTGGCGGTGAGCTTCACCGGCTACCGCGGCAAGTACGTCTTCCACTGCCACAACCTCGAGCACGGCGACGCCGGCATGATGGTCAACGTGGAAGTCATATGAGTACCCGCACCCGGTCCCGACCCGCGGCCAGGTCCGCCGCCAACAACCGGCCGCGGCAGCGTGCCGCCACGCCGGCCCGAACCGTGCCGGACTGGCTCACCGGCCGGTGGCAGCCGGCCGCGCTGGCGGTGGCCGCCGAGCTCGGTCACCTGGCCGCCGCCCTGGTCGAGTGGCCCGCCGGTACGCCGCGCGGGCTGGCGCACATCCTGGTCGCGGCCGCGTTCGGCGTGCTGGCCGCCAGCGTCTACTTTGGGCAGTCCTGGGTCGTGCCGGCGATCGGGCTGTGCCTGAGCCTGGCCCTGGCCGTCACCGCGCTGGCCGGCGCGCTGACCGGTGCCGGCCTCTACCGGGAGTTCCCGGCCGGTGCCGCCGCCGGCCTCGCCGCCGCCGAGCTCGTCCTCGCCGGCCTGTTCGCCCTCCGGTGGCGCCTCGACGCGTGAACAACCCGCCCGCCGATTCCGTATTGGTAGGTATGACCGCCACGCGACGCCTTCTCGCCGTGGCCGCCGCCGGGCTGCTGGCCGCCGGCTGCGGCGCCAGCGTTGGAGGCACTGAGCAACCGCGGCACCACGAGGCGCACCAGCCGGCGGCCACCGTGAGCGGCAAGCCGGCGCAGGCGCTGACCGTGCAGCAGCTCGCGGTCGCCGTGGGCTGCGAGCCGAAGCTCACCGGCACCACGGCCGGCTTCCGCCAGGCCGCCTGCGACGCCGGCGGCACCAAGCTCGTGCTGGTCGACTTCGACACCGTCACGACCCAGCGCGACTGGCTCGACGAAGCCGTGCCGTACGGCGGTCCCTACCTCGTCGGCGACCGGTGGGCGGTGTCCGGCGGGTCCCGGGACTACCTCACCAGCGTGCAGGGCGTCCTCGGCGGGAACCTGGAGGGGGCCGCCGGATAGCAGCCGGTCGGCACCTGTGAGGGCTCACCGGCGACGAGGGTAGGCCGAGGAACGAGGTCTGCCCGAGGAGTCGGTCCGTGCCAAGCCGGTTACGGCGGCGGTGGCACGGGGCCCGAGCCCTCACATTGAATTCAACACGGTCAGTTCTGGTTGTTGGCGGGCTCCGGGTCGCGGGCCGGTTCGGTGCGGCGGGCCTTGATGACGCTGGCGAGCGTGGTGAGGGCGAGCACGCCGATGATCACCGAGAGGGATACCGCGATGTTGATCGTCCACACCGGAATCGACTGGCCGCTGTTGAGGAACGGGAGCGAGTTGTCGTGCAGCGCCTCGAGGACCATCTTCGCGCCGATGAAGCCGAGGATGACGGAGAGGCCGACGGAGAGGTAGTGCAGCCTCCGCAGCAGGCCGCCGAGCAGGAAGTACAGCTGCCGCAAGCCCATCAGCGCGAAGGCGTTGGCGGTGAAGACCAGGAACGGCTCCTTGGTGAGGCCGAAGATGGCCGGGATGGAGTCCACCGCGAAGATCACGTCGGCGGAGCCGATGGCGACCATGACGATGAACAGCGGGGTGGCGAAGCGCTTCCCGTTGACCTTGGTGAACACCCGGGAGCCGTGGTAGCCCTCGGTCACCGGGAGGAAGCGGCGGGTCAGCCGGGTCAGCCGGTTCTCCTGGTACTCCTCGTCCTCACCGCCGAGCCCGGAGCGGGACAGCTTGTAGGCGGTGTAGACCAGGAACCCGCCGAACACGTAGAACACCCAGCTGAACTGGGCGATCACCGCGGCGCCGACCGCGATGAACACCCCGCGCAGGATCAGCGCGAGCAGGATGCCGACCAAGAGCACCTTGTGCTGGTCCATGGGCCGCACCGAGAACGCCGACATGATCACCAGGAAGATGAACAGGTTGTCCACGGACAGCGAGTACTCGGTGATGTAGCCGGCGAAGAACTCCCCGGCATAGGTCCCGCTGGAGAACATCCACACGCCGATGCCGAACGCGACGGCACAGCTGACGTAGAACACCACCCAGCGGGCGGCCTCACCGACGGTCACCTCGTGCGGCTTGCGATCGACGATCACCAGGTCGATCGCAAGGAGCAACAGCAGGCCGGCGATCGTCGCGATCCAGACCCACGCGGGAATGTTCATACATCAGCCTCCGGTTTGCGGGCATGCGCCGTCAACCGGAGGTCTCTCCCGCTGGCGAGAAATCAGCCGGCCGGCGGCGCCGGGACCCCGAAGGATCCGTGCTGACGACCCCGCCGCGAAGGAATACTCCCCTCCACTGACCACATTGTCTCCGGTCACGGCCGGTAGCACCACCCTGGGCCCTATGAGGGTTTGCACAGCGCCGGTCGGGAATGCCGGACGGCCGGGCGACGTTACGCTGCGCACCCCCTCAGTATCGCCGGTGCGACTCGACACGCGCTGAACGCCGAGCCCTTAACACCTTCTCAGCTACTCTCAGCCAACATCCCCTAACGTTGGCCTGTGCTCAGGATCCTTCGGCGGCGCCTGCGCTGGATCATCGCCGCGCTCGCCGTCCTCGTGCTCGGCACGGCCGGCCTGGTGTGGGCGAACAGCGGGGGCGCGCCGCCCCGGGTGGACACCCGCGACCTCGTCATCCCGGTGACCGACGGGCCGGCCCGCGACCAGCACGTCGACCTCGACGCCACCGTGTACCTGCCGGAGCACCGCCCGGCGCCGGCCATCCTGGTGGCGCACGGCTTCGGCGGCACCAAGGAGAGCGTGGACTCCGACGCGCGCGAGCTGGCGCAGCGCGGGTTCGTGGTGCTCACCTGGTCAGCCCGGGGGTTCGGCCGCAGCGGTGGTGAGATCGCGCTGAACTCCCCGGACTACGAGGTGGCCGACGCCCGCCAGCTCGTCGACTGGCTGGCGAAGCAGCCGGACGACGTGGTGCAGGACGGCGCGAACGACCCCCGGGTCGGGGTCACCGGCGGCTCCTACGGCGGGGCGCTCTCGCTGCTGCTGGCCGGCACCGACCCGCGGGTGGACACGCTCGCGCCGGTGATCACCTACAACGACCTGAGCCAGGCCCTGCTGCCCAACTCGGCGGCATCGTCGTCGAGTGCCCCGGAAACCCCGTCCCCCAACGCGTTCGGCGACGACGGCGTATTCAAGCGGTCCTGGGCCGGGATCTTCTTCGCCGCCGGCATGGGCGCGGC
>NZ_DASYTH010000123.1:0-39564 GCF_036002505.1 Actinophytocola sp.
CCGAACTGGGGGCCGTCATCGAGCAGGAATACGTCGATGCGGGCGAGTCGGCCCGATCAGCGCAGCGTGACCAGCTACAACAGATGCTCACGGACATCAAGACGATGAAGCCGGACTACGTCATCGTGCACAAAATCGACCGGCTCGCCCGTAACCGCGAAGATGACATCGCTATCAACTTGCTGCTAAAACGACATGGCGTCACGCTCATCTCCTGCACCGAGAACATCGACGACACGCCGACCGGCAAACTCCTTTATGGCCTCATGGCCGAGATCGCCCAGTTCTACTCCGGCAATCTCGCCCTCGAAGTCATGAAGGGGCTCGTCCGCAAAGCCGAGGAAGGCGGCACACCGTACCGGGCACCCCTGGGCTACCTCAACCGACGCGAAACCAGAAACAGCGTCGAGTACTCCTGGGTCGAACTCGATCCCGAGCGAGCCGAGATCATCCGGTGGTGCCTCGAACAGTACGCCACAGGCGAATGGAGCGCGATCGACCTGACACTGGCAGCCCAAGCCAAAGGCTTAACCAGCCGGCCCACCGCTACTACCCCCGGCGGCCCAATCGGACTCACCACCATTTACCACATGCTCGCCAACCCGTACTACATGGGCGTTGTGAGCTACCGAGGCATCCACTACGAAGGCAAACACCCGGCGCTCGTTGAGCCCGACGTCTGGCTGGCCGTTCAAGACGTCCTCGCCGCCCACAACCACGTCGGCGAGAAAGACCGCACCCACCCCCACTACCTGCGCGGCACCATCTTCTGCTCAAGTTGCGGTGCTCGCCTAGTTTTCTCCCAAAACACCGGCAGAGGCGGCACCTACCAGTACTTCATGTGCCTCAAGAAGAAAACCAAGCAGAACAACTGCCACCGCCCCGCCGTGCGCCTCGAAAGAATCGAGAACAGCATCGCTGGCTTCTACGCAAACTTCCACCTCCCACCCGAGCGCGCCGAGCAGATCCGCGAGGCCGTCCGAGAAGAGTTGGCCAGCCAGCAGGATGAATCCGCCCGCAGCCTGAAACGCGCCCTCAAGCGTAAGCAGCGAGTCCAGGACGAACGTCAGAAGCTCCTTCAAGCCCACTATGCCGGCGCTGTTCCCCAAGACCTTCTCGCCAGCGAGATGAAGCGCCTGACCCGCGAACTGGTCGAGGCCGACGTCGAGATCACGGCCGCCAAAGCCAGCAGCAGCCACGTCGAGGCCACCTTGACCGCCGCACTGACCGCAGCCGGCAACTGCCAAGCCGCCTACCTCACCGCACCCGATCACGTCCGGCGGCAGATCAACCAAGGCTTCTTCGAGAAGCTGTTCATCAGCGAAGACGGCTCGGTAGAGCGCTACGAGCTGACCGAACCGTTCGCTGCCCTCCTCGACAGCGGCAACACGATCATCATGCCGGCGCTGACCAGGCCAGAAGACACCGCCCAGGCGTCCCAGAACGCCCCAGGCGCGCCCATCTCACCAGAGACGATAGAGGACATCACCGACAGAACCCGCCCCGTCCAGCGTGTTCCGGGCGACGTACGGCGACCAGGGCGTTGTAGCGGACAGTGAACATAAGAACATGCACCGTACATTGATTTGTACGGTGCGTGGTTTGAATGAGAGCTACGTGGTGGGGCGGGTGGGACTCGAACCCACGGCCAAGGGATTATGAGTCCCCTGCTCTAACCGGCTGAGCTACCGCCCCGGAGACAGGACAACCCCAGGTGGTGGTCCTGGGGTTGGCTGCCCTGGGGAGTGTACCGAGGTGGTGGGGGTGGGGACAGTGGGCGGGGTCAGAAGCCGGTGCAGCTGGCGGTGGCGAAGGGGCCGGTGGCGGTGGCGGTCTTGGTTTCGTTGCCGTCGATGGTGACTTTGCAGGAGATGGTGCCGCCGGTCGGGGGGGCGGTGACGGTGAGGGTGCCGCCTTTGAGGAGGCCTTTGACCTTGAGTTCCTTGGTCCAGGGGAGGGTCGCGGCGGTTTCCTGGTTTTGGGTGAGGGTGTCGCCCCAGGTGGAGTAGGTGATGGTGGCGCCCGGCGTGTTGCCGGTGACTTCGTAGCGGATGGTGGCTTCGCGGTTGGACTCGTTGCGGATGTCGTTGGCGGCCTTGCCGAAGGCGACGGCCCAGAGGATGCAGATGGCCAGGCCGACCGCCGAGCACACGAGGCCGGCGATGGCGAGGCCGCGGTTGGTGGCCAGGCGGTTGCCGGCTCGGCGCAGGCCGATGAGGGAGAAGATCAGGCCGAGGATGACCAGGGGCCAGGCGACGACGCCGATGATCGGGATCGGCGAGAAGATCAGACCGATGAGGCCGAGGACGAACCCGGCGGTGCCCAGGCCGTTGCGGGGTGGTGGCGCGGTGGGCGGTGGCGGGGTCGTCGGGTACTGCAGCGGTTGGGCCATGGCTGCGCTCTCCTGGGAGTGGCCGATCTTGGGTCCTGCGGAGAGGGTCGCTGGGCCGGCGGCAAGTGTTGCATCGCAATTTGCACGTGGATGCCGGATCAGGGGTTGTGGGTGCGGCGGGCGCGGTGGGCGGCGACGGTGGTGCGGCTGGCGCAGGTGTTGGAGCAGAAGCGGCGGCTGTGGTTGCGGGATTGGTCAACGAAGAAGTGGGGGCAGGGGGTGGCTTGGCAGCGGCCGATTCTGAGTTCTGGGGCGCCGCAGGTGATGTGGGCCAGGGCGGCGGCGCAGCTGCGGCCGAGCCAGGGGATGGGGGTTTCGCCGTTGGGGGCGTGGTGGAGGTGGGGGTGGCCGTCGTGGGTGCTGATGCGGAGGCGCGGGGGGTAGGTGCGGAGGAGGCGGTTGACCGGGGCGGGGTCGGTGGCGTCGGCGACGGCGGCTACGGCGGGGCGGAGTTGGAGGAGCAGGGGCGCGAGCTCGGTGGGGGTGGGGCGGGTGACGGCGTGCTCGGTGAGGAGGGCGGCGTCGACGCCGGTCAGGTGGTCGGCGGTGCCGGTGTTGACCAGCTCGACGGCGAGCCGGGCCAGGTTGCCGATGTAGTCCTCGTAGCGCATTTGACCGCCTACGGTACCGCATGGGAGTGTAGGTGGCATGACGCCTGATGACGCCTACCTTGCCGATCCGGGGCTGGCGAAGGCGCGGCACTTGCAGCGGGCCGGGCAGTGGGGTGCGGCGCTGGAGCTGATCGACGGGAACGCGAGCGAGCTGCGCGCCGAGATCTTGGTGGAGCGGCACGTGTTCCGGCTTGATCCGGTGGATGAGGCCGTCGAGGCGGTCGACGCCATCGCCGGCACCGCGCTTGCCACCTTGTTGAAGGCCCAGCTCGAGTACTGGCGCCAGCTGTTCACGCTCGATGGTGAGCCGATCATGGATGACCCGGTCGCCGGGTTCGCCCGCGCCGCCCAGGATGCCCGGCTCGCGGGCTGGGCCACCTTCCACGGCGCCATCGCCACGGAGAACCTGCACGACGACGGTGTCAACTCCGCCGCGGGCTACCAGAGGGCGGCCCGATTCGCGCGCGACACCGGGGACGTGTTTCTGGAGTCCTATGTGGTCAGGCATCAGGGTGATCAGGCGATCAACCGGGAGGGCGACCGGGAGCGGGGAATCGCCTTGCTCCGGCGGTCGCTTCAGCTGCGGGCGGCGCTCGGGGCCCGGCCGCAGGTGGCGGCGGCGCAGATCGCGCTGGCGGGGGAGTTGCCGGCCGGGCCGGAGGCGGACGAGCTGCGCGAGATCGGCCGAAGGACCGCGCGCGAGCTGGGTATCCCCTGGCTGAGTGAGTGACCTGCCCGTTCGGGTGGGCGATCGGACAGGATGCGCGGCGGACGCTTCACCCGCGCCGGGGCGGACGGCATAGTCCGGTCAGCGACCGCTGTCCGGTGCGGTGGCCCGAGCGACGAAGGGGTTTCGAGCATGATCCCGACCACCGAGGAAGAGGCGTACGAGGCCGGCTGGGCGTGGAACCCGAACACCGGCATGCCCGAGCCGTACACCGAGGAGCAGGCCTACGAGGCGGGTTGGGCCTGGGATCCGGGCGAGGGCAAGCCCGTTCCGCGGGACGAGGACCACGCCTACCAGGTCGGCTGGGGTTGGGACCCCGACGAGGGCAAGGCGGTCAGCCCCGACCAGAAGTGGTGACGCGCAACCACATCGGCCGCCTGCACGTCCGGTAGGCATGGAAGAACGCCGTTTTCCGTACTGGCTGGGGGCGGCCCTGGCGTTGCTGCTGTTCTCCAGCGTGTTCCTGCTGTTCTTCGCGATGGCCGCGGGCGCGTCCGGCGGTGGATGTGGCGGGTGACGTAGCCACAACTGAAGAGTAGTTTCGCCCATAGGCTACCGATGGGTAACACCCGAGGAGGCGGCGAAGTGGGCAATGACGCGCACGTAACGGAGAAGGAAGCCAGGGCGCTCGCCGAGGCGTCCCGGGAGGCCGATTGGGCGAAACCGTCGTTCTGCAAGGAGTTGTTCCTGGGCCGGTTCCGCCTCGACCTGATTCACCCGCATCCCTTGCCGGACAAGGAGTCGACCGAGAAGGCGGACGCTTTCCTCAGCCAGCTCCGGGAGTACTGCGAAACGCTGGACGGCACGGTGATCGAGCGTGAGGACCGGATTCCCGACGAGTACGTCAAGGGCTTCGCCGATCTCGGCTGCTTCGGCATCAAGATCCCGGAGGAGTACGGCGGCCTGGGGCTGACCCAGATCGCCTACAACCGCGCGCTGATGCTGGTCGGCGGCGTGCACCCGAGCATCTCGGTGCTGCTGTCCGCGCACCAGTCGATCGGCGTGCCCGAGCCGCTCAAGCTTGCCGGCACGCCCGAGCAGAAGGCGAAGTTCCTGCCGCGCTGCGCGAAGGGCGCGGTGACCGCGTTCCTGCTGACCGAGCCCGACGTCGGCTCCGACCCGGCGCGGATGGCGTCCACCGCGGTGCCCACCGAGGACGGCGCGGCCTACCTGCTGGACGGCGTGAAGTTGTGGACCACCAACGGTGTCGTCGCCGAGCTGGTGGTGGTGATGGCCCGGGTGCCGAAGTCCGACGGGCACCGCGGCGGGATCTCCGCGTTCATCGTCGAGGTCGACTCGCCCGGCATCACGATCGAGCGGCGCAACTCGTTCATGGGGCTGCGCGGCATCGAGAACGGCGTGACCCGGTTCCACCAGGTGCGGGTGCCCAAGGAGAACCTGGTGGGGCGCGAGGGCGAGGGCCTCAAGATCGCGCTGACCACGCTGAACGCCGGCCGGCTGTCCATTCCGGCCATGTGCACCGCCGCCGGGAAGTGGTCGCTCAAGATCGCCCGGGAGTGGTCGAACGTCCGGGTGCAGTGGGGAAAGCCGGTCGGCAGGCACGGCGCGGTGGCCGGCAAGCTGGCGTTCATGGCGGCCACCACGTACGCGCTGGAGGCCGTGCTGGACCTCTCCGGGCAGATGAGCGACGAGGGCCGCAACGACATCCGCATCGAGGCGGCACTGGCGAAGCTGTGGGCCAGCGAGATGGCGCACATCATCGGCGACGAGCTGGTGCAGATCCGCGGCGGGCGCGGATACGAGACCGCCGAGTCGCTGGCCCGGCGCGGGGAGCGGGCGGTGGCGGCCGAGCAGCTCGTCCGGGACCTGCGGATCAACCGGATCTTCGAGGGCTCCAGCGAGATCATGCGCCTGCTGGTGGCCCGCGAGGCGGTGGACGCGCACCTCAAGGCGGCTGGTGACCTGGCCGACCCGGAGGCGGACGTGAAGCGCAAGGCCCGCGCGGCGGCCAGGGCGAGCGGCTTCTACGCCAAGTGGCTACCGCAGCTCGTCACCGGAAAGGGCCAGCTGCCAACGTCTTTCCGCGAGTTCGGTCCACTCGCGACACACCTGCGCTACGTCGAGCGAAACGCGCGGAAGCTGGCCCGGTCGACGTTCTACGGCATGGCCCGGTGGCAGGCGGGGCTGGAGAAGCGGCAGGGCTTCCTCGGCCGGATCGTCGACATCGGTGCGGAGCTGTTCGCCATGGCCGCGGCCTGCGTGCGCGCGGAGATGCAGCGCGGTCGGGACGCGACCGAGGGCGCCGCGGCGTACGAGCTGGCCGACGTGTTCTGCCAGCAGGCGCGGCTGCGGGTGGAGCGGCTGTTCGACGCCCTGTTCAGCAACACCGACGACGCCGACCACGCGCTCGCGGTATCCACATTGGACGGAAAGTACACCTGGCTGGAGGCCGGCATCATCGACCCGAGCGAGGGCACCGGGCCGTGGATCGCCACCTGGGAACCAGGGCCGTCCACAGAGGACAACCTCGGCCGGCGCTACCTGCCGTCCACCCGGGAAGAGCCCAAGAAGCCCGCCACGCCGAGGAAACGCACGGCGAAGGCCTCCGGGTCCACACCCTAGGGGTGCCCCGGAACTATCCCGTATCTCGGCGTGAACGCCTTGGCACGGCAGGTGATCCCGGGTTCCCTGGTGGCATGGACACCAACACCGCACAGACCTACCGGATCACCACCGACATCCTGCTCGCCGTCACCGACGCCCGGGCGCTGACCGCCGCGGCACTGCGCCGCTACGACGAGACCGCGGACCGGATCGGCGTTCCGGTGCGCAGCCGGGAGGAGATCGAGCAGAACCCGGTCGACGCCCTGCTGTTCCTGCTCGATCCGAGCCACGGGCTGATCGGCGTGCCGGGCGCGGTCGCGGTCAGCACCGGCGGCGTGGTCGCGCTCGCGGGGCTGTAGCTTGCCCGAATGGCACACGGCGGGCAGCTCGCCACGGCGGTGGCGACGGCGCACGGCATCGAGACCATGTTCACGCTGTCCGGCGGGCACGTGTTTCCGCTCTACGACGGGGCGGTCAAGGGTGAGCCGCCGATGCGCATCCTCGACGTGCGGCACGAGCAGACCGCCGTGTTCGCCGCCGAGGCGACCGCCAAGCTGACCCGCACCCCGGGCCTGGCCGTGCTGACCGCCGGCCCGGGCGTCACGAACGGGATGAGCGCCCTCACCACCGCCCATTTCAACGGCTCCCCGCTGCTGGTGCTCGGCGGCCGCGCCGCGAACACCGGATGGGGGCGCGGCGCCCTGCAGGAGCTCGACCATCCGCCGATGCTGGCACCGGTGACCAAACACGCCGGCACGGTCGGCTCGGTCGAAGCGATCCCGGGCGCGGTCGACGCGGCGCTGCGGCTGGCCGCGACCCCGCACCGCGGGCCGGTCTTCCTCGACGTCCCGATCGACGTGCTGTTCAGCCACACCGAGGTCGACCTCCCACGGATCACCCCGCGGGAGCCGGTGATGCCCGACCCGGAGGGGGTCGACCGGGTGGCCCGGGCGCTCGCCGCGGCCAGCCGGCCGGTGCTGGTACTGGGCTCGGACGTGTGGACGAACCGCGCGGAGGACGCGGCGCGCCGGGCGGCCGAGGCGATGGGCCTGCCGGTGATCGCCAACGGGATGGGCCGCGGCGTCCTGCCGGCCGGCCACCCGCTGCTGGTCACCCGGGCGCGCTCGCGGGCGTTCCGCGAGGCCGACCTCGTGATCGTGGTGGGTGCGCCGCTCGATTTCCGGCTCGGCTACGGCAACTTCGCCGCCGTCTGCCAGCTCACCGACGCGCCCGGGCAGTTCGCCGCGCACGTCGAGCTGGCCGCCTCCGCGTCCGGCGACCTCACCCTTGTGCTGGACGGCCTGGCCGCCGCCTGGCGACCGGCGTCCTATGCGGAGTGGGTCGCGGAGCTGCGCCAGACCGCGGACGCCGCGGTCGCCGCCGACGCGGAGGAACTGGGCAGCGACGCGGATCCCGTGCACCCGGCCCGGATCTACGGCGAGCTCATCCGGCGGCTCAGCGACGACACCGTGATCATCGGCGACGGCGGCGACTTCGTCTCGTTCGCCGGCCGGTTCGTCGAGCCGCGCCGCCCCGGCTGCTGGCTGGACCCCGGCCCTTACGGCTGCCTGGGTACCGGCCTCGGTTACGCGATCGGCGCGCGGATCGCCCGGCCGGACGCCCCGGTCGTGCTGCTGCTCGGCGACGGCGCCGCCGGGTTCTCCCTGATGGACGTGGACACCCTGGTCCGCCACCGGCTCCCGGTCGTGATCATCGTGGGCAACAACGGCATCTGGGCCCTGGAGAAGCACCCGATGCGGTTCCTCTACGGCTACGACGTCGCCGCCGACCTCGCCCCGATGACCCGCTACGACGAGGTGGTCCGCGCCCTCGGCGGCGCCGGCGAACTGGTCACCGCGCCCGGCCAGCTCGGGCCCGCGATCGAACGCGCGCTCGACGCCGGGGTGCCCTACCTTGTCAACGTGGTCACCGACCCGGCCGTCGCCTACCCGCGGACCACCATGGGGTTGTAGCTGACAGCAAACGCACAGCCAATGCTCAGCCCTGACCGAGACCCGGCCCCCACGATCGGTTTCGACGCCTCAGGGAAAGGCAAGCCAGCCATGCATGATCACGATCGGGGACTGGAGTTCGACCTGGCCACGCTGCGCAGCCGGCGGCGGGCCCTCGCTCTGTTCGGCGGCGCCGGGCTCGCCGTCCTGGCCGGCTGCGCCAGCAACTCCGGGACCACCGCGACCGGTGGAACCTCAAGCGGCGCAACGACTTCAACTTTGACCTCCGCAGCGGCGGGTGCGGCGGTCGACGAGATCCCGCAGGAGACCGGCGGTCCGTACCCCGGCGACGGTTCGAACGGTCCGAACGTGTTGACGGAGACCGGAATCGTGCGCAGCGACATCCGGTCCAGCTTCGGCTCGGCGTCCGGCGTCGCCGCCGGGATCCCGTTGACGATCAACCTGACCGTGCTCGAGGCGGACACCGACACCGCGCTCGCCGGCGCCGCGGTGTACCTGTGGCACTGCGACCGGGCCGGCAACTACTCGCTGTACTCCCAGGCGGTGACCAACGAGAACTACCTGCGCGGGGTGCAGGCCGCCGACGCCTCCGGTGCGATCAAGTTCACCAGCATCTTCCCGGCCGCCTACTCGGGACGCTGGCCGCACATCCATTTCGAGGTCTACCCGAGCCTCGCGGAGGCCACCAAGGCTGGGACCAAGCTGAAGACCTCGCAACTGGCGCTGCCCGAGGACGTCTGCCGAACCGTCTACGCGACCAGCGGATACGAGGCCAGCGTGCGCAACCTGGCGCAGACGTCGCTGCAGCGCGACATGGTGTTCAGCGACGGCTACGACCGCCAGATGGCCACCGTCGCCGGGGATGTGTCGTCCGGGCTCACTGCCGCGCTCACGTTCGGGGTCTAGAGGGCGATGAAGGGGGCCTTCCTCACGCTGACGGTGAGAAAGGCCCCCTTCATCGCACCCCGCGCCGTTTAGCCATGCACCGCCTCGCGGGCGCGGTTGTAGGCGTCGAGCACCTCCGGGTTGTCCGCCGGCTCGAGTGTCCTGATTGGACGGTGCCAGGCGGGCGGCTCGGGGTCGCCGGAGAGCACCCAGGCGGCCTGGCGGGCGGCGCCGAGCGCGACGTACTCGCCCGGTTCGGGCAGCTCGACCGGGACGCCGAACAGGCCCGCGGCGACGGTCTGCACCGCGGCGGACCGGGCAGCGCCGCCGATCAGCAGCACCCGCTTCACCTCGACGCCGGTGGTGCGCAGCGCGGCCAGGCCGTCGGCGAGACCGCAGAGCATGCCCTCGACCGCGGCCCGGGCCACGTTCTCCGGCGTCATGTTGCCGCCGCGCAGGCCGGTCAGCGTGCCGGTGGCGTCCGGCAGGTTCGGGGTCCGCTCGCCTTCCAGGTAGGGCAGCATGACCAGCCCACCCGCGCCCGGCTTTGCTTGCAGGGCAAGGGAGTCGACGCCGGCGAGGTCGGTGCCGAGCAGGGTCGCGGCAGCGGTGAGCACCCGGGCGGCGTTGAGCGTGCAGACCAGCGGCAGGTACCGTCCGGTGGCGTCGCAGAACCCGGCCACCAGGCCGGACGGGTCGGCCGGGGGGTCCGTCACACTGGCGAACACCGTGCCGGAGGTGCCGAGCGAGACCACCACGTCGCCGGGCGCGAGGTCGAGGGCGAGCGCCGCGGCCATGTTGTCCCCGGTGCCCGGCCCGATGATCGCGCCGTCCGGCGTGCGGCCCGCGGCTTCGGCCGGCCCCAGCACGTGGGGGAGCTCCGGCCGGCGCCCGCCGAACGCCGCCTCGAACACCTCGGGCAGCCACTCGCCGGTCCGCGGCGAGTAGTACCCGGTGCCGGAGGCGTCCCCGCGGTCGGTCGTGAACCGTTCCGGCGCCTCGGTCAGCTTCCACGTCAACCAGTCGTGCGGCAGGGCCACTGCGGCGACCCTGTCGGCGTTCCCCGGTTCGTGCTCGGCGAGCCAGGCCAGCTTGGTCACGGTGAAGCTGGCTACCGGAACAGAACCGGTAATTTCGGCCCACCACGCCGCGCCCTTGTCTTCGACGAGCCGAGTCGCCTGCCCAGCCGAGCGGGTGTCGTTCCACAGCAGGGCCGGCCGCACCACCTCGCGGCCGGAGTCCAGCGCGACCATCCCGTGCTGCTGCCCGCCCACCGCGACCGCCGCCACCGGCTCGGCGAGGCCGCTCGTAGCCTGGGCAATCGCCACCCGGCAGGCCTCCCACCACGCCGCGGGAGCCACCTCGGTCCCGTCCGGATGGCCGGCCCGCCCCTCCGCGACGACCGTCCCGGTCTCCGCATCGATCACCAGAGCCTTGGTCGACTGAGTCGACGAGTCGATCCCGAGCACGAGCGTCATACCCGGCATGATTCCGGAAATCCCACCCCCCGGCGAGTACGACTCAGCCGAAGTTGCTGTGACTCTGCGTAGAACCTCGATGGTGGACCGAGTGTGGCGAATGCGTCCCTTGTCACGCCCAGGGTGACCAAGGACGCTTTCGTCGCATCAGGAAACCGCCGCTCGAGATCGTCTGCCCAGCTCAAACCTGATGTGCAAGCAGTTGATCATTCGTAACTTCGGACCAAGTTGCCCGACGGTACGACTCAGTTGCTGGAGCGTCCGACTCGGTTGCTGGAGCGTCGAACTCGCGGGTCAGCGGGGCGTTGATCACGATGGCCACCTGCTGGCCGACGTTCTGCGTGGTGAAGTCGGCCCATGCCCTGGCGCCGTCGTCGCGGAAGGAGATGTTCACGACCCAGCCTCCGCCGCCGGTGCCGTCGACCTCCGCGTGGGCGCTAGCCACGTCGTCGCCGGTGAGGAATGCCTTGTCCAGCAGGTATTTCGCCGGTCGCAGGCGACCAGCGGGAGCGCCGGGTCGTCGTGCAGGCGCAGCGGATCCGGGGCGGCGCAGTCCATCGCCTCGATCGCCGACCGGACCGCGGCCTGGTCTGCGGGATCGAGCTTCTGCCGCACGGTCTTCGCCTTGTCGATCTCGGCGTTGCTCGGGCTCGCCGGCGGTCCGCGGCCACGTCGAGGTCACCGGCGAATCATCCCTTAACGCGTAGGTGTCTCGTCGTCGTAGAGCCGGGTGACGATGGTGCCGTCGCGGGTGAGGTAGCCGTTGATCAGGCCGGGGGTGCTGTGCGGCGTGGCCAGGATGCTGTGCGGATCCAGGGCGATCGCGCCGCCGGTGGCGCCGAGCGCGGGGATCTTCTCGGTGATCACGCGGGCCGCCGCGTCCTGGACGGCGGCGCCGGTGTACTCCATGAGCGCGGAGACGTCGTAGGCGGCCACGCCGCGGATGAACCCCTCGCCGGTGCCGGTGCAGGAGATCGCCAGGGTGCGGTTGTCGGCGTAAGTGCCGGCTCCGATGACGGGGGAGTCGCCGACCCGCCCGACCAGCATGTTGGTCATCCCGCCGGTCGAGGTCGCCGCGGCCACGTCGCCGTTGCGGTCGACCGCCACCGCCCCGACGGTCTCCCCGATCGCCACCGCCGCGGCCGGTTGCCCGTCCTTCGCCGCGATCAGCGCGTCCCAGCGGCGCCGGGTGAAGAAGTGATCCTGGGTGGTGTACGGCACGCCGTTGCGCAACGCGAAGATGTCGGCGCCCGAGCCGGCCATCATGACGTGCCCGGAGCGCTCCATCACCAGGCGCGCCAACGAGATCGGGTTCCGCGTATTGCGCACCCCGGCCACCGCGCCGCACCGCAGGTCGCGCCCATCCATGATCGACGCGTCCAGCTCGTGGCCGCCGTCGGCATCGAACACCGCGCCCCGACCCGCGTTGAAGTGCGGATCATCCTCAAGCACCCGCACCGCCGCCTCCACCGCGTCCAGGCTCGCCCGCCCCGCGTCGATCAGCGCGACCCCGGCCCGGAGCGCCCGCTCCAACCCGTCCCGAAACCCCCGCTCCTCCTCCGCCGAAATGCTCCCGCGCGGCAACGTCCCCGCACCCCCGTGCACGGCAATCACTACATCGCGCATCTCAGTCGCGGGTTCGCCGTTCGAGGCCGCGGCCGGGGTGCCAGCTTTCGATGACGAGGCGTTCGGCTGCCTCGTCGAGGTGGGTGATGACGGCTTCGGTGATGTCGATGCGGAAGCGGTGGGAGGGGTCCTCGCGGTCGGGGTTGCTCACCTCGTGGGCGCGGCCGGCGATCTTGGCTTCACCGGGCCACGAACTGGGATTCCCCTCGGGTGGCTCGACCGTGGGTGAGTGCAGGGCCAGGCGGGAATCGCGGCGTAAGTCGAGGGCCTTGACCGCGCCGGGCATGCTGCCGAGGAACAGCCCGCCGTCGCCGAACTCGACCTCGGTGCCGCTGATCCGGGGCGAGCCGTCGCTGCGCAGCGTCGCCATGGTGCAGTGCTTGGCGACGGTGAACCGGGCCCGTACCCGCTCGGCGAACTCGGGCTCGGCGGCGACCAGATCCTGCCACGATGTCATGCCGGTGAGCCTCGCACAGACCACCGACAAACTCACTCGGGCGGCTCACACGTCTCGTCGTCGAAGGAGTCGGTCAGCTCGGTCATCCAGGTGTCGTGCGGAACCGGGTCCGGGCCGATGATCTGCATGGTGGCGAGCACGGTGAGCAGCATGCCGACGCCCAGACAGTCCCGGATCTCCTCGGGCGAGGCCTCGGAATGGTCCCTGATCACCTGGTAGATCCGACCGAAACCCTTGCGCACCACCGGTCCGATGTCCCGCTCGGAGCTGGCCGCGAACCCGTGCAGGAGGACGGCCATCAGGTCGCGCTCGGCGAGCAGGTCCTGGTACGCCTCGCCGACACTGTGCAGGTCCGGGTCGGCCAGCAGCGCTTCCCGGAAGGACTGCTCGATCCGGCCGCAGGCGTGCTCGACGGCGGCGATGAACAGCCGCTGCTTGGAGCCGAACAGCCGGATCACGTAGGGCTGGGAGACCCCGGCCAGTCGCGCCACGTCGTCGGTCGTGGTGCCCGCGTAGCCGGCGTTGGCGAACGCGGTGACGGCCGCGCCGACCAGTTGCTCGCTGCGCTCGGCCGCGGTCAGCCGGGTCCGGGTGGTGGCCATGTGCGCTCCTCACGATCGGTCGCTTGACATGTTATCAGTCGATAGCTACTTTGTCGCTGGATTAGTTATCAGTGGATTACAACTAGGAGCGCACGATGAGCACGGCCGTTCTGGAACGCGAATCCCCGACCCCCGAAGAGCCTCTCCGCCGCGCGGCCCCGCTGTGGGCCGTGCTCGCCGCCGTCGGGATACCGATGTTCATGGTCACGCTGGACAACCTGGTGGTCACCACCGCGCTGCCGGTGATCAAGTCGGAGCTGCACGCGTCGCTGGCCGACCTGCAGTGGTTCGTCAACGCCTACACGCTCGCCTTCGCCGCGCTGCTGCTCACCGCCTCGGCGATCGGCGACCGGCTCGGGCGGCGCCGGGTGTTCCTGGCCGGCATCTCGGTGTTCACGCTGGCCTCCGCGGCCGCGGCGGTGGCCACCGAGCCGTGGATGCTCACCGCGGCCAGGGCGGTGCAGGGCTCGGCGGCCGCCGCCGTCATGCCGCTGTCGCTGACGTTGCTGGCCGCCGCGGTTCCGGAGCGGTTGCGCAACGCCGCGGTCGGCATCTGGGGCGGCATCAGCGGGCTCGGTGTCGCGGTCGGACCGGTGGTCGGCGGGGCGGTGACCGATGGGCTCACCTGGAACTGGATCTTCTGGCTGAACGTCCCGGTCGGGATCATCGCGGTGCCGCTGGCCGCCATGGTGCTGCGCGAGTCCCGAGGCGCGGTGTCCAAACTCGACCCGATCGGGCTGGTGCTGTCCTCGGCCGGGGTGCTGGCCCTGGTGTGGGGCGTCATCAACGGCGCGGACGACGGCTGGACGTCGACCGGCGTGCTGACCGCGCTGATCGGTGGCGCAACCCTGCTCGCCGGTTTCCTTGCCTGGGAGCGCCGGGCGGCCGCGCCGATGCTCCCGCTGCGGCTGTTCCGCTCGCGCGCCTTCAGCGTGGTCAATGCGATCTCGTTCACGTTCGCCGTCGGCGCGTTCGGCGCGGTGTTCCTACTGGCCCAGTTCTTCCAGGTGGTGCAGGGGCTGAGCCCGCTGGAGTCGGGCCTGCGCACGCTGCCGTGGACGCTCGCGCCGATGTTCGTCGCGCCGGTGGCCGGGCTCCTGGTCGACCGGATCGGCGCCCGCACGCTGATCGTCGCCGGCCAGACGCTGCTCGCCGCCGGTCTGTTGTGGATCGCCCTGGCCAGCTCCGTCGACGTCGGCTACGGCGCGCTCGTCGCCCCGTTCGTGCTGGCCGGTGTCGGCATGGGCCTGACGTTCGCGCCGATGACCACGACCGTGCTCGGCAGCGTCCGTCCGGACGCGCACGGCGTCGCGTCCGGAACGAACAACACCGTCCGCGAGGTCGGCGTGGCCATGGGTGTCGCGGTGCTGGCGTCGGTGTTCGCCTCCTACGGCGACTACGGCAGCCGGGCGTCCTTCGTGGACGGTCTGGTGCCGGCGGTGGTGGTCGGCGCGGTCGTGGTGGCGGCCGGCGCGCTGCTGGCGCTGCGGCTGCCGCGGCGGGTGACTGCCTGATCCGGCTGCGGGACCGCACGGCCCAGTGGCAGGATGGCCGCCGTCCCCAACACCGGTTGATCGTCGAACGAAGGAGTGCGCCATGGCCGGCAAGTTCGAGCTGTACAACGACGCGCAGGGTAAGTTCCGGTTCCGCCTCAAGGCCGGCAACGGCGAGATCATCGCGGTCGGCGAGGCGTACGAGTCCAAGGCCAGCGCCATCAACGGGATCGAGTCGATCAAGAAGAACGCTCCTGAGGCCGCGGTCGTCGACCAGACCGCCTGATCTCATGGAGACGCTGCGCACTCCGGCGGACCGCTTCGGCGGTCTGCCGGAGTTCGCGTTTCCACCGCACTACGCCGAGCTCGGCGGCGGGCTCCGGGTCGCCTGGGTGGAGGACGGGCCGGCCGGCGGCGAGGTCGTGCTCTGCCTGCACGGCGAGCCGAGCTGGTCGTTCCTGTACCGCAAGATGATCCCGGTGCTGACCGCGGCCGGGTTGCGCGTGGTCTGCCCGGACCTGGTCGGCTTCGGCCGCTCGGACAAGCCGGTGAGCCAGGCCGACCACACCTACGCCCGGCACGTCGAGTGGATGCGCGCGCTCGCCTTCGACGTCCTCGACCTCCGGTCGGTGACCCTGGTCGGCCAGGACTGGGGCGGCCTGATCGGGCTGCGCCTGGCCGCCGAGCACCCCGACCGGTTCGCCCGGCTGGTCTGTGCCAACACCGGCCTGCCCACCGGCGACCATCCCATGCCCGAAATCTGGCACCAGTTCCGCGCCGCGATCCAGAGCGCGCCGCGGCTCGACATCGGCCGCTTCGTCCAGGCCGGCTGCCGCACCCCGCTGCCGCCGGAGGTGCTCGCCGGCTACGACGCCCCGTTCCCCGACGACTCCTACCTGGCCGCGGCCCGCGCCATGCCCGGCCTGGTGCCCACCTCGCCGGACGACCCGGCGAGCGAGGCGAACCGCGCCGCCTGGGCCGCCCTCGGCACGCTCCCGATCCCGATGCTCGTGGCGTTCAGCGACGGCGACCCGATCACCGGCCCGATGGGCGCGATCCTGCAACGCCACGCGGCTGGTGCGGCCGGGCGCACGCACCCCGTCATCGAGGGCGCGGGCCACTTTCTGCAGGAGGACGCCGGCGAGGCGCTCGCCGCGCACATCGTCGAGTTCGTCCGCGCCACATAGGGAAGCAACGTCACGGTGCTTCCCTCCCTAGCCGAGCGTGGCCACCCGGCCCTGTGCGCCGGACGCCCAGCACGCGCCGTCGGGCGTGCAGTCCACCGAGTCGAAGGTGCCCGCGTCGAACTGGCGCCAGTGGTGGCCGCCGTCGAAGCTGGCGTCGCTGCCGGTGGGGCCGACGGCGAGCAGTGCGTCGTGCTTCCACCAGGTGACGCCGGAGCGGTAGCCGGCGGGCGCGGTGGCCGGTTCGGTCCAGGTGCGGCCGGCGTCGCGGGTCAGGCCCAGCGCGTCGACTCCGTTGGTGGGGTTGAGGAAGTCGCCGCCGACCGCGACCCCGGTGTGCGGGTCGCGGAACGCGGTGGCGAAGACGCCGGCGCTGCCGCTGCTCGCCAGGGGCGTGACGCTGGCCGTCCAGGTGCGGCCGCGGTCGCGGGAGTGCAGCACCCGGGCCTGCGCGCCGCCGCCGGTGGCGACCCAGGCGTCCCGGCCGCCGGCCACCGAGAGGCACTGGCCGCTGGCGGCGAAGGCGAACTCGCCGTCCAGGGCGGGCGGCATTCCGGTACTGGGCAGGACGTTCCACGAAGCACCGCCGTCCGAAGTGGACAGTACGCGGAACTTGCCGTCCACCGGGTCGGAGAGCGCCAGCCCGTGCCGGCGGTCGAAGAACGCGACGCAGTCGTAGAACGCGTTCGGGTCGGTGTTGCGGAACGTTTCGGTCCAGTGCGCGCCGCCGTCGGTGGTGCGGTAGACCCGGGAGTCCTCACCGGTGCCGATGCTCAGGATGACGGCGGTGCTCGCGTCGAACGCCTGGATGTCGCGGAACTGCAGGGTCGCGACGTCCGGCGGGGAGACGTTGCGCCAGGACTTCCCGCCGTCGGTGGTGCGCAGCACGGTGCCCTGGCTGCCGCTGACCCAGGCCACCCGCCGGCTGACCGCGGACAGCCCGCGGAACTGGGCGGTGACCCCGGTCGGGGAGAGCGTCCAGGCCAGCCCGTGACCCTCCGGTGCGGCGCTCGCGGCGGCGGGCAGCAGGGCGAGAGCGAGCGGTACGAGAACGGCGGTGGTCAGCGCACGCTTCATGGCTGCGAAACCTAGCCGAGTCCACCACACATCGATAGCCCACGCGTGGCAGGCGGACGTGGTAGCAAGGCCGTATGCCAACCTCCACGGTGACCCTGCGGCCGCCCCGCAACTGCGTCGAGCGCCGGGCCATCTGGTGGTGGACCACGCAGGAGCTGCTCGAGGCGGTCATCCCCGCGCTGGTCCTCGGCGTGCTCGCGATGATCATCGGCCCGGCCCGGTTCTGGCTGCTGCTGGCCATGATCGTCGTCCTCGCCGCCGGCATCCCGTACGCGATCGTGGTGCCGCTGTGGCGCTACCGGGTGCACCGCTGGGAGGCCACCGACGACGCGGTCTACGTCAAGACCGGGTGGCTCTGGCAGGAGTGGCGCATCGCCCCGATGTCCCGGATCCAGACCGTCGACACCGAACGCGGCCCACTCGAGCAGCTGTTCAAGCTTTCCAGCGTCACCGTCACGACCGCCTCCGCCGCCGGCCCCATCAAGATCGCCGGCCTGGACCACGAGCTCGCCGCCGACCTGGTCCGCCAGCTCACCGCCACCACCCAAGCCACCCGCGGAGACGCCACATGAGCAACGAACCGAGCGGGCCGGCGGTGTCTGGACTGACGAGCAGCGCAGGGAGCGAGGAGGAGGGGGTGGGCCCCGTCAGGGGGTCGGTATCAACACCGGCGACCGAGCAGCGCAGGAAGGAAGACACCGCGTCAAGGCCCGCTCCCGCGAGCGGAGCGAGCCAATCAAACACAGCGAGCCGATGGACACAGCTCGACCGGCGGAGCCCCGCGGTGACCGCGTTGCTCGCGGCCGGGGTCGGGTTGGGCAGCGCGGTGCCGGTGTCCGCGGGGATCCGGGGTGACGGGCGGCCGCTGTGGCTGGTGATCACCTTGGTGGCGGCGGGAATCCTGGCGCTGGTCGGGCTGGCCGCGCTGGGGGACCGGCTGCGCTGGAGTCATACCCGGTACCGGATCACCGAGGAGCGGGTGGAGCTGCGCTTCTCCTGGATCGTGCACCGGCTCCGGTCCGTGCCGCGGGACCGGATCCGTACCGTCGACCTCACCGCCAACCCGCTGCGCCGGCTGTTCGGGGTGGTCAAGGTGCAGATCGGCACCGGGCAGCAGGCCGGCGACAACACCCAGCTCGTGCTGAATCCACTCGACGTGCGCCTCGCCGAGCGGCTGCGCGCCGAGCTGCTCGCCCGGCCCGCCCCTACTGAGCAGCCGGAGAAGCCCGGCGCGATCGCCGCGTTGAACTGGTCGTGGATCAGGTACGCGCCGGTCTCGGTGACCACCCCGATCCTCGGCGCCGCCGCGTTCGGCGGGTTGCTGCAGCTGTCCGACTGGTTCGGGCTCAGGCGAACCGTGCTCGGCGAGGCCGGCGCGCTGCTGCGCGATCTGCCGGTGCCCGTGATGATCGCGTTGCTGGTGCTCACCGGGGTGATCATCGGGGTGCTCGGCTCGCTCGCGCTGTTCGTCGAGCTGTGGTGGGGCTACCGGCTGACCCGCGCGGACGGCGTGCTCCGGGTCCGCCGCGGTCTGCTCACCACGCGCTCGGTCTCCCTTGACGAAAGCCGGCTGCGCGGCGTCGAGGTGGTCGAGCCGGTCGGCGCCCGGCTGCTCGGCGCGGCCAAGGTGGACGCGGTCGCGACCGGGTTGCGCGGCAAGGAGAACGACGAACGCGGCGACCCCAGGACGCTGCTCCCACCGGCACCCCGCGCGGTCGCCCATCGCGTGGCGGCGGAGATCCTCGGCGAGCCCACGCCGCCGACCGAGACGGCCCGCCTCCGGCCGCACCCCCGTGCCGCGCGACGCCGCCGGCTGATCCGGGCGCTCGGCGGCACGCTGCTCGCCTCGACCGCGCTGGCCCTGCTCGGCCTGCTGCTCGGCGCCGTGTTCCTGCACCTGGCCTGGATCGCCCTGGTCATCGGCCTGCCGGTGACGATCGCGCTCGCCTTGGACGCCTACCGCAACCTCGGCCACGGCATCACCGGCGGTTTCCTCGTGACCAGGTACGGCGCCGGCAGCCGGCACACCGTCGCCCTGCAGCGCGCCGGTGTGATCGGCTGGACCGTCACCAGCTCCCCGTTCCAGCGCCGTGCCGGGTTGATCACGCTGACCGCCACCACCGCCGCGAACCGCGGCGCCTACCTGATCCGCGACGTGGCCGAGGGCGACGGCCTCGCCTTCGCCGACGAAGCCGTCCCCGGCCTGCTCACCCCGTTCCTGGAAGGGCGGTGAATGCGTCCTTTCTCACGCTCCGTACGAGGAAGGACGCATTCACCGCACCACCGACCGCCCACCAGGCCGCTCCAGGTAGGTCCCATCCGGGCGGCTGAACCCGAACCGCTCGTACAGGCCGTGCGCGTCCGCGGTGTGCAGCATCCACCGGAACCCCGCGCCCGGCCCGTTGTCGATCATCTCGCGGACCAGCGCCGTGCCCAGGCCGCGGCCGCGCACCTCGTCCAGCACGAACAGGTCGGCCAGATAAGCCAGCGCCACCCCGTCCGACACCGCCCGGGCGAACCCGACCATCCGGCCGGTGTCCCGCTGGAACACCCCGACCACCCGCCACGCCGAGGACAGCTGACGCTCCACATCGTCCCGGGACCGCCACCGCCCCCAGTAGGCCTGTGTGGACAGGAACGCCCACACCGTGACCACATCGATCCGGCCCGGATCGTCGTCGAACTCGAACTCCGTTGTCACGCAACCGAATCTAGCGCGGGATGACGGCGGTGACCTCCACCTCCAGCAGCGCCTCGGGGCGGAACAGGCGGGAGATCTCTATGGTGGTGCTGGTCGGCGGTGTTCCGGTCAGGTACTTCCGCCGCACAGCGCCGTATTCGTTGAGCACGTCGATGTCCGTCAGGTAGGTCCGGATGTTCACCACGTGCTCGAAGCCGCCGCCGTGTGCAGCCAGCATCGCGCCGATAGCCTGGAAGATCTGCTCGCTCTGGGTGGCGACGTCGGTGCCCACGATCGAGCCGTCGTGGTCGAGCGCGGCCTGGCCGGCCAGCACCAGCATGGTCACCGCGCCGAGGTCGATCGCGGCGACGTTCGAGTAGCGGTCGGCCAGCGGGGCCGGCGCGGTGGCCGGGTTGTCGAAGGTGACGGTCACGGGTTTCCTCCCAGGTTGGTGAGGATGCGGAAGTCCTCCTTGGCGTGGTCGACGGCGGCCGCCCGCACCTGCTCGAGCGCGGCGGTGGCGACCGGCAGCGCGGCCGCGTCCACGGCCAGCGCGAGGTCCTTGGCGGCGAGGTCCGTCGTGAAGAAGCCACCGCCGGCCCGGGCGCGCTGCAGCATCCCGCCCAACGGCCCGGCGCCGAGCACCTGCAACGCGAGATCCCGAGGCACACCAAGGGAATTGGCTAGGCGCACGGTCTCGCCGAGGAGCGTCATCCCGGCGATCAGCGCGGTGTTGGCGACCAGCTTGGCCGCCGCCCCGGATCCCACGCCGCCGCAGCGGATCACGGTGCCGAGCCGCTCGAGAATCGGCGTCACCCGCTCGATGTCGCCCGGCGCGCCCCCGGTGAGAATCCGGAGCTGCCCGGCCTCCGCCTGCGGGGTGCTGCCGGCGACCGGAGCGTCGACCAGCCCGACCCCCGACGGCAGCCGGGCGGCGATGTCGCGCACCGCGTCCGGACCGATCGTGGACATCTCCACCAGGCAGCAGCCCGGTTCGAGCGCGGCGCCGGCGCCGTCCGGTCCGAAGAGGACGGACTCGACCGACGGCGGGCCGGACAGCATGGTGATCACGACGTCCGCTCCGGCGACCGCGGCGGCTGGCGTCGCCGCCACCCGCGCCCCTCCCGGGCCAGTGGCGCCGCCCGCTCACGGGTCCGGTTCCAGACCGCGACGTCGTGCCCGGCGGCTACCAGCCGGTGCGCCATCGGCGCCCCCATGTGACCCAGCCCGAGAAAAGCAACGCGCAGCATGCGACCGAGGCTAGGCTCGGACCCAGACATGCGACAAGTGAATGTCTCGCATACACGCCATGCGAGTACGGCATGGGAGAGAAAGTGGAGATCGTCTGGCTCGAGGTGTTCCGCGAGGTGGCGCGGCAGGGTTCGTTCACCGCCGCGGCGGAATCGTTGCGCTACACGCAGTCCGCGGTGTCCCGGCAGATCGCCGCGCTGGAGTCGGACACCGGCAGCGCGCTGTTCGACCGGGTGCCGCGCGGCGTCCTGCTCACCGACGAGGGCCGCTGCCTGCTCGAGCACGCCGAGGCCGTGCTCGGCCGGCTGGACACCGCCCGCCGGGACCTGACCGCGCTCCGCGACGTCGACGCCGGGCGGCTGCGGATCGGCGCGTTCGCCACCGCGGAGGCCGAGCTGGTGCCCCGCGCCATGGCAACCTTCCACGAGCGGCACCCCAATGTCGCGCTGTCCCTTGCTGAAGGGCTCACCTCCGGGTTGATCTCCCAGCTGCACCAAGGGGAGCTCGACGTCGGGCTGCTCAGCGTCCCACCCGGACGGTCGCTGGGCACCGGTGGGCTCGAGCTCACCCACCTGCTGGACGACCCGATCCTGGTGGCCCTCCCGCGCGAGCACCGGCTGGCCCGGCGGCGCACCCTGCGGCTGGCCGAGCTCTCCGCCGAGCCGTGGATCGCCGGGTGGCGCAACCCCGAGGACACCCTGCTCGGCACCGGTCTGCCGCGCGGGTTCGAGCCGCAGGTCCATTTCGTGGTACCGGAGTGGACGGCCAAGCTCGGGCTGGTGGCCGCCGGGCTGGGGGTGACCCTGGTGCCCGGCCTGGCCGCCGGCACCGCGCGGGCCGACATCCTGATCAAGCGGCTGCACCCGGACGACACCCGGGCCCGCGCGGTGTACGCCGCGACCCCGGCCCGCACCAGCCAACCCCCTGCCGTGCGCCGGTTCCTGGGCATCCTCACCGACGCCGTCGCCGCTCTCCACGCCGGGCTAGCTCGGCGAGTCCCCGGTTCCAGCACGCGAGTCCCCGGTTCCAGCACGCGAATTCGCGATTCGTGAACCGGGAACTCGCGGTCCTGAAGTGGGAACTCGCGGTCCTGAACTGGGGACTCGCGTGCGTGAAGTGGGGACTCGCGGGCGTGAAGTGGGGACTCGCGGGCGTTGTAGTGTCAGCCCTGGCAGGGGTGTTAAGGAGGGGTTGTCATGGCGGACATCGGGGTCCTGCTGGCCGAGGTCGTCGGTGAGGCGCACGTGCTGGCCGGGGACGCCGTCTCCGAGGACTACGCGCACGACGAGTCGCTCTCCGCCGAGCCGGTGCTGCCCGCCTACGTGGTGCGGCCCTCGAGCGCCGAGGAGGTCGCCGCCGTCCTGCGCGCCGCGAACGAGACCGGCACGCCGGTCACCGCACGCGGCTCGGGCAGCGGCCTGTCCGGATCGGCGATCCCGCGCGCCGACGGCATCCTCGTGTCGTTCGAGCGGATGAACCGGGTCCTGGAGATCGACACCGAGAACCACGTCGCCGTGGTGCAGCCCGGCGTGACGTTGCGCGAGCTGGAGGAGCGCACCGCCGAGGTGGGCCTGGTCTACCCGGTGTACCCGGGGGAGCTGTCCGCGAGCCTGGGCGGCAACGTGGCCACCAACGCCGGCGGCATGCGGGCGATCCGCTACGGCGTGACCCGGCACCAGGTGCTCGGGCTGGAGGCGGTGCTGCCCACCGGCGAGGTGATCCGCACCGGCGGCAAGTTCGTCAAGGCCAGCACCGGCTACGACCTGACCCAGCTGATCGTCGGTTCCGAAGGCACGCTGGCGCTGGTCACCGAGGCGATCCTGAAGCTGCAGCCGCGCCAGTCGCACCAGGCCACCGTGCTCGCCCCGTTCGCCGATCTCACCGAGGTGACCCGCGCCGTGCCGAGGGTGGTGGACAGCGGGGTCGGCCCGTTGATCCTGGAGTTCATCGACGGCTTCACGATGGCCGCGATGATCCACACTTCCGACCTGCAGCTCGGCATTCCGGACCAGGTAAGGGAAAGCTCGCAGGCCTATCTGGTGGTGATGCTGGAGAACCGGTCCGCCGAGCGGGTCGAGGAGGACATCGCGGCGGTCGGGGAGCTGCTCACCGGGCTGGGCGCGGCCGACGTCTACGTGCTGCCCGGGCCGTCCGCGCGCCGGCTCATCGAGGCGCGGGAGAAGGCGTTCTTCATCGCCAAGGCCGCCGGCGCCGACGACGTGATCGACACCGTGGTGCCGCGGGCCGCGCTGCCCGAGTTCTTCGCCAAGGTGCTGGAGATCGCGCAGGACAACCAGACCTTCATCGGCGGCTGCGGGCACGCCGGCGACGGCAACGTGCATCTGGCGGTGTTCCAGAAGGACCCGGACGTCCGGTACCGGGTGCTGCACGCGCTGTTCGAGACCGGCATCGCGCTGGGCGGGGCGATCTCCGGCGAGCACGGCATCGGCCGCGAGAAGAAGCGGCACTACCTGGAGCTCGAGGACCCGACGAAGGTGGCGCTGCTGCGGCGGATCAAGCAGGCCTTCGACCCGAATGGAATCCTGAACCCCGGCGCGATCTTCGACTGATGGGGAGACCATGAACGGCGCACAGGCCCTGATCCGCACGCTCGTCAACGGCGGCGTGGACGTGTGTTTCGCCAACCCGGGCACCTCCGAGATGCACTTCGTCGCCGCGCTCGACACGGTGCCGGAGATGCGCGGCGTGCTCGCCCTGTTCGAGGGCGTGGTGGCCGGGGCGGCCGACGGCTACGGGCGGATGGCCGGCAAGCCCGCGGCCACGCTGCTCCACCTCGGCCCAGGCCTGGCCAACGGCCTGGCGAACCTGCACAACGCCCGGCGCGCGCACACCCCGATCGTCAACGTCATCGGCGACCATGCCCGGTACCACAAGGGTTTCGACGCGCCGCTGGAGAGCGACATCGACGCGCTCACCGGCTGGCTGCACGGCTGGACCCGCACCTCCAAGGCGCCGGGCGAGGTCGGTGCGGACACCGCGGAAGCGATCGCCGCGGCGCTGACCCCACCCGGTCAGCAGGCGAACCTGGTGCTGCCGGCCGACGTGTCCTGGTCGGACGGCGGGGCCGTGGGGGCACCGGTCACCCCATCGCCGCCGGAGCCCGTGGACGGGGACCGGGTCGCCGAGATCGCCGCGGTGCTGCGGTCCGGCGAGCCGGTCGCGCTGCTGCTCGGGCACGGCACGACCCGGGAGCGCGGCCTGCGCGCGGCCGGCCGGGTGGCGGCCGCGACCGGGGCGAAGCTGTTCGTGGAGACGTTCCCGGCCCGGTTCGAGCGCGGCGCGGGCCTGCCCACCGTCGAGCGGTTGGGCTACCTGGCCGAGCAGGTGCAGTGGCAGCTCACCGGCGTGCGGCACCTGATCCTGGTCGGGGCCAAGGCGCCGGTGTCGTTCTTCGCCTATCCCGGCAAGCCGAGCGAGCTGATCCCCGAGGGGTGCCAAGCGCACGTGCTGGCCGTGCTCGGCGAGGACACCGCGGGCGCGCTCGAGCACCTCGCCGACCTCGTCGCCAACGGCGTCGAGCCGACGCTCCAGGAAGCGTCCCGCCCGGCCGTGCCCTCCGGCGACCTGACCCCGCAGAACTGGGTCGACGTGATCGGCGCGCTGCTCCCCGACGGCGCGATCATCGCCGACGAGTCCAACACCTCCGGCCTGCTCCTCCCGGTCGCCACCGCCGGCGCCCCCCGCCACGACGTGTTGACCCTGACCGGCGGCGCCATCGGCCAGGGCCTCCCGCTCGCCACCGGCGCCGCCGTCGCCTGCCCGGACCGCCCGGTCATCTGCCTGCAGGCCGACGGCAGCGCCATGTACACGATCTCCGCCCTGTGGACCATGGCCCGCGAAGGCCTCGACGTGACCACGGTCGTCCTCAGCAACCGCTCCTACGCCATCCTCCGCATGGAGCTCCAACGCGTCGGCGCCGAAGCCGCCGGCCCCCGCGCCGCCGACCTGTTGGACATCGGCCGCCCCGACCTCGACTTCGTCGCCCTCGCCCAGGGCATGGGCGTCCCCGCCACCCACGCGAAGACCACCGAAGAGCTCGCCGACCAGTTCGGCAAAGCCCTCGCCGAACCCGGCCCCCACCTCATCGAAGCGGCGGTGCCGTCACTGTTCTAGCCGACACCACCCACCACACCGCGCCGCCCGCCAGGAGACCCAGCGCCGCCACGCCCACGAGCGCCAGTCGTGGACGGGCCACCGAGTCCTTGGCCGGTGCCAGTTCGACAGCTGGTTCCAGTGGTGCTTTCCGGCGGGCGTCGGCAAGCGCCCACAGCCGGTGCAGCTCACGCAGTTCCGGCGGGGTGGCGCCGCATTCCTTGGCGAAACGCTGCGCCGCGCCATGGTCCGCCGGGATCTTCGTCCCGGTGCAGTAGCGGTGCAGGCTGGAGCTGCTGATACCGGTGCGTCTTGCCAGCGCGTCATAACTGCGATCAACGCGATTCTTGAACATTTGCATGCATGCGGCGAACTGCTGTGCCTCCACCGACTGCGGCATGTTTCCCCCAGAAACCAGCCCGGATGTCTCACGCGTGTCCCACCGTTCTCACAACATGCGCAGGGTATGAGCGGTGGGCGCGTCCCAACGTCCCACCCTAGCAGATTCCCTTGTCCTACAGGCACTTCCTCGCCAAGCTGCTGCCTTGTCCATGACGATTGACCCAATCTTGGGGGTATTCATGAACAAGACAGTGATGGCGACGATCGCGGCGATGTTCGCCGTGATCGGAATGGCGCTGGCGGCGCCGGCGAGTGCGGCGCCAAAGTCCGAACCGGGTGTCGGTCCGCTCCACGCGCCGTGCGGCACTGCCGGCCAGAACCTGGAGAACAGGGTCCACGCGGACGCGCCGGCGAGCGGTGCGGTCAACCAGCGGAGCGGCACGCGGGCGGTTTCGTCCACCGATTGCGTGATCGTCGGGGTGCTGCAGCCGACTGACGACGCCCGCTACTGGTGCTGGACGCTCGGCAA
This sequence comes from Actinophytocola sp., assembly GCF_036002505.1. GTDB lineage: Bacteria > Actinomycetota > Actinomycetes > Mycobacteriales > Pseudonocardiaceae > DASYTH01. Next base: position 25,986 of record NZ_DASYTH010000123.1, read on the forward strand.
CGACGGTTTCACCTGGACGTACCTGGAGAACCTGCGAACCCACGTCCGTGGCTGGAGCCGTGACAACCTGCTCGATGACTTCGGCAGTAACAAACAGTGCACCTTGTGATCGGGTAGCGGCGGCCACCCCCGGTTCCCGGCCGGGGGTGGCCTACGCCTGCTGAAGCCGGACCGTCAGCTCGGCGGTGATCTCGTCGCCGGCCGTGATCTTCTGCGGCTTCCGGACGGCGTCCTTGAGCGGCAACAGGTAGCGGCCGTCCTTGGGGAACAGCGAGGTCGTGAACTCGGTGTCGCCGATCCGCGCGACCACGGGGATCACGCCCCAGCCGTAGGTGGCCATCGCCGCGACCTCGCGGATGTCGGCGGACTCCGCGTCCGGCACGGGCAGGTAGTAGTAGGGCGCCGGGCCGCGCCATTCGATCACGCGACCGGCGATGGTGAGGTTCACCGTTGCTCGAGCGCGGTGAGGTCGCGCTCGGCGTAGAGGCGGTGGTGCCATTCCTCGTTGAGCACGATGAGCAGGCACTCGCGGACCGGGAACATCGCGCCCTCGTCGGGCCAGCCGGGGCCGGCCAGGGGAGCGGTCTGCTCGTCGAGCCGCTCGTCGGTGAGGGTGTCGACGACGCGGCGGACGAGGGCCATCGCGTCGTGGCGCAGGGCGAGCGCCTCGTCGAGGGAGGGGCGGGCGTCGCGGTCCCAGGGCACGCCTTCGCGTGGCTCCATCTGGTCCCAGGGCAGGGACAGCGGGTGCCAGGGGCGGGGGTTGCCGAGGAGGCACCGGTCGACCCAGGACTGGCTGGCGAAGGCGAGGTGCCGCAGGGTCTGGATGAACGACCACTCGCCGTTCACCGACTCGTGCAGCAGGTCCGGGTCGAGCCGGCGGGCGCGGTCGACGGTGGCCGCCCACAGCCGCTCGTTGAGGTCCCACGCGGAGCGGAACCCGGAGGCGGTGGCGGGCCGGAACTTGGGCCGGTCCGGGTAGCGCCGGTCCAGCTCGGCCTCGACCAGCGGCGCGACGTCCACGCCGTTGATGACCAGGTTCTGGATCTCGCCGTCGATGGTGGTGTCGGCGATCTCGACGCCGCGCATCACCACCCGGTGCAGCGCGGAGTACTCGATCGTCGCGCCGTTGAGGCTCACGTCGCTGAAGCGTGCCCCCGACAGGTTCATGTGCACGAACTCGTTCGCCATACCGTCACTTTAGGACTCCCCGCTTGACAACTCATCTAGCTAACAGTCTAAAGTACTAGTTAACTAGATGAATGGATCTCTGTGATGATCGAGTTTCACCTGGATGAGCGGTCCGGGCTCTCGCCGTACGTGCAGCTCGTCCGGCAGGTGCGGCAGGCGCTGCGGCTGGGGGTGCTGCGCGAGGGGGACCAGCTGCCCACGGTCAAGGAGGTCGTGGCGCTGCTGGCGATCAACCCGAACACGGTGCTCAAGGCGTACCGCGAGCTGGAGCACGAGGGGCTGGTCGCGGCCCGGCCGGGGGTGGGGACGTTCGTCACGGCCACGCTCGCCGGCACCTCGCTGGCCGCGCACGGTCCGCTGCGTCAGGACTTGCGCCGCTGGCTGGCGAAGGCGCGCAAGGCCGGGCTCGACGACGACAGTATCGAGGCGCTGTTCATGACGACCTTTCGGACCTCCACTCGGGAAGAGGACATAGCATGACCGCCGTCCTGCAGGCCCGGGGCCTGGGCAAGAGGTACGGGAAGCGCTGGGCCCTGTCGGACTGCACCCTGGACGTCCCGGCCGGGCACGTCGTGGGATTGGTCGGCCCCAACGGCGCGGGCAAGACCACGCTGCTGAACCTGGCGGCCGGCCAGCTGGCGCCGACCGCGGGCAGCATCGAGGTGCTCGGCGGCCGGCCCGGCTCCAGCGCCGCGCAGCTGGCCAAGGTCGGGTTCGTCGCGCAGGACACCCCGACCTACGCCGGGCTCACCGTCGCCGAGCACCTCAGGCTCGGCGCCCGGCTCAACCCCGGCTGGGACGCCGGCCTGGCCCGCGGCCGGATCGAGCGGCTCGGGCTGGATCCGCGGCAGAAGGCCGGAAAGCTCTCCGGCGGCCAGCGCGCCCAGCTCGCCCTCACCCTGGCCATCGCCAAGCGGCCCGGGTTGCTGATCCTCGACGAGCCGATCGCCGCGCTCGACCCGCTGGCCCGCCGCGAGTTCATGCAGGGCCTGCTGGAGGCCGCGGTCGAGCAGGAGCTCAGCGTGGTGCTGTCCTCGCACCTGGTCTCCGACCTGGAACGGGCCTGCGACCACCTGATCGTGCTGGTCGAGTCCCGGGTCCGGGTGACCGGCGAGGTCGAGGAGCTGCTGGCCACCCACCACCGGCTCACCGGACCGCGCCGCGACCTCGATCGGCTGCCGGCCGATCAGCAGATCGTCTCCGCCAGCCACACCGACCGGCAGAGCACGCTGATCATCCGCACCGGCGCGCCGGTCCACGATCCCGCCTGGACGGTCAGCCAGGTCGGCCTGGAGGACCTCGTGCTGGCCTACATGAACTCCGCCGCGGCCACCGACCACCGACCCCTCCTGGAGGTGCAGCGATGATCTGGCTCACCTGGCGCCAGTTCCGCATTCCCGGCGTCGCGGTGTTCGCCGGACTCGCCGTGTTCGCCGTGATCCTGGCGTTCACCGGCCCGGCCCTGGCCCACGACTACGCCACCGGAATCGCCGCATGCACCAACGAAAGCGGCGGCTGCGACGAATTCCTCCGGCGGTTCTTCCGCGACTACCAGAACACGTTCCTCGCCTTCGCCGCCCTGGTGCTGCTCCTGCCGCCGCTGATCGGCCTGTTCTGGGGAGCGCCGCTGATCGCCCGCGAGCTGGAGACCGGCACGCACCGGCTGGTCTGGAACCAGACCGTCACCCGCACCCGCTGGCTGACCGTCAAGCTCGGGCTGGTCGGCCTCGCCGCCATGATCGCCGCGGCGCTCGGCAGCCTGGCGGTGACCTGGTGGTCCAGCACCATCGACCAGAACGCCGGCCGTGACCAGTTCGCCCGGCTGTCCTCGGTGGTGTTCGACGCCCGCGGCATCGTCCCGATCGGCTATGCCGCCTTCGCCTTCGCCCTCGGCATGACGGTCGGAATGCTGATCCGCCGCACCCTGCCCGCCATGGCTGTTACTCTCGCCGCCTTCGCCGTGATCCAGATCGCCATGCCCACGCTGGTCCGGCCGTATCTGCTGCCGCCGACCCGGGCGACCGTCGAGATCACCCCGGCCATCCTGGACGGCATTTCGCTCGGTGCCGGCAGGTTCATCCACCTGCAGGCCAAGGCACCCGACCCGGGCGGCTGGCTGCTGGACAGCCACACCGTCGACGCGTCGGGGAACGCGGTCGAGGAGATCCCGCTGACCGCATCGTCGGGACCCTGCGCACCCTCGGGAGAGCCGCGGGAGTCGATGGCGAAATGCCTCGTCGAGATCAACCGCCTCGGCTACCGGCAGCAGCTGACCTACCACGCCCCCACGCGGTTCTGGCCGTTCCAGTGGATCGAAACCGCGATCTATTTCGCGCTCGCCCTCGGTCTCACCGGCTTCAGCTTCTGGTGGACCCGCCGCCGGCTTTCGTGAGTTCGAGGCTCACGACCGTGCAGCCGAACAGTTCCCGGACCAGGTGGGCCGCGCAGGTCCAGCGGATGGCGGGGTCCTCGTAGGCGACCATGCCCTCGTCCGCCGGCCGCAGCACCAGGGGGCCGCGGAGGTAGAGGGCGCCGCGGACGCCGCTGAGCACGGGGCGGCGGACGCGGATGGCGACGTGACCTTTGCGCAGGGCCGGGCAGACTCGGACGGCGATGTGCGCGCAGGACAGGCAGACCGGCGGCTCCGGGGTGGCCATGCGGTCCGGCCAGCCCGGCCAGTCCTCGTGGTAGCCGTCGTAGTCGGGGAGCAGCCACAGCGTGCCGAGGTCGTCGACGTCGGCCGGGCCACCGCACACCTGGCAGAGCAGGTTCTGCATGGCTTTTCGCTGCCGCGCCGGGTGGACCTTGCCGAACTCCGGCTGGCCGACGCCCGGCGTCGACGGAACCCGTTGCCACAGCACGCCGTGATCGTCGCGATCGGTCAGAATCTCGTCGGCGTAAGCGATACCGAATCCACGGCGTTCGACCACGGTGCCGGGCAGCTTCTCCTCCGAGCTCCACCGCGTGGTGTACGGAACGATCACCGGACCTCCTGTTAGGGTGTGCCGAAATCGGCACTTGGTGAGTAGAACACAGAACCTGGAAGGTTCCAAATCGGGAGGTGCGGTGAGCAGGGCCGGCATGTCGATGCGGCGGCGCAGGATGGCGCGTGCGTTGCGGCAGTACCGTTCGGCGGCCGGGTTGACCGGTGACGAGGCGGCCAGGGCACTGCTGTGCGGCACCGGGACGATCTCCCGGATGGAGAGCGGCGACAGTGCCGATCCACTGCGGGTCCGCCACGCCCTCGCCCTCTACGGCGCGCCGCCGGAGACCATCGACGACATCGTCACGATCGCCGTGGAGATCCGCGGCGGCGCCCGCGGCGCCATCCGCCGCCCCTACCACGACGTCGTCCCCAAACGTCTGGCCGAGTACTACGAACTGGAAGACGAAGCCGACCAGGTGTCCAAAGTAGAGGGTGAGTGTGTGCCCGGCATTCTCCAGACGCCGGCCTACACCCGAGCGTGGATCAGTGCGTGGGACCCACACCTGCCGGATGAGCAGGCGAAGCGGTGGCTGGAGATTCGGTTGGAGCGGCAGCAGCGCCTGACCGGTGATCATCCATTGCAGCTGCGCGTTGTCCTCGGCGAAGCCGCGCTGCTGACCGAGGTCGGCGGCCCGAAGGTGCTGCGCGAGCAACTCGACCGGCTTGTCATGCTCGCCCGGGATGTGCCTACCGTGCACATTCGGGTGCTGCCCTTTGCCAAGGGTGCGCATCCGGCGCTTGGCCGCAACTTCAGCATCCTTCGCTTCCCGCAGGAGGCTGACCCAGAGGTGATCTTCGCCGAGGGCCTTACCCATTTCGTTCTGGAGGACGAGAAGACCGAAGTCGAGCGGTTCCGCGACGCCTACAATCGGCTCTGGGACATGGCTTTGGACGAGACCCACTCGGCGCGAATGATCGCACAGAGGGCGGCACGATGTTGACTGTCGACTTAGCCAGCGCAGTATGGCGGAAAAGCAGCTTTACCCAGCCCAACGGCGAGTGCGTTGAGGTGGCGCTGACGCCGTCCGTGGCCGCTGTCCGCGACTCCAAAGATCCAGACGGCGGCGTGGTGCTGACCAGCTTTGCGGCGTGGGAGGTGTTCCGGGCGGCGGTCAGCCGGGCTCCGTAGCCGCGGCCAGGATCTCTTCGCAGAGTTGGATGCACTCGCTGCAGATTGAGAAACGGTTCCCGGCGACCATCGTCGTGACATGGCTCCGGGCCTTGCCGCAGAAGTTGCACTTCAGGGTGCTCTCCGGGGGCAGCCGGTCGAGGCGGGTCAGCATGGTTTCGGCCGAGACCGCCTCATCCGCCACCCGGCGGACCAGCGTCACGCATTCGTCGCAGATGAAGATCCCGGGGCCGGCGATGAGCTTGGTGACCTCGGTGTCGGTGCGGCCGCAGAAGCTGCAGGCCATGTCGCCGCGCTGTTTGCGGCCCGACTTCCAGCCGCCGGTGCCGCCGGTGGACTCGACGATCTGGTGCACCCGCTGGTGGCTGAGCTCCAGCGCGTCGGCGATCTCGCGCATGGACGCGCCGGCGTAGTGGATGCGCCGGACCGCGTGGTGGTAGTCGGCCTTGGCGACGTCGGCCTGGCGTTGCGCGTCGGCCATGCGCCCGGCGGCATCCCGGGCTTGGCGCAGCAGACCCTCGTCGATCACCATGCCGTCTAGTGTAGATAGACAGCTGGCGATGTGTCTATAGGTACTAGACGGCCGGGCTCGGCGGTGGTTCGTCCGCGGTTTCGCCGTCCTCCCGCGCCTGCTGCCCCGACTCGCGCATCTCGACGACGTCGTTGAACCAGGCGCCGAGCTCCCGGGCGATGTCCCGCACCGCGGCCGTGACGATCTCGGCGATCTTGCCGATGTGGTCGGCGGCCTGCTCGGTCACCACCTGGATCGTGTCCTTGCTGTTCTCCACCGCTCAACCGTACCGGCCGGGGCCACTTCAACTGCGCTCCGTGCGAATCCGCTGGCGGAGCGCGACTGCGCGGCACACTCCGGCAATTGGCAATCGAGTTGTTCTGGAACTTCGGTGAGTTGTCCGTACCGTACGTACGTCTTGGTGGCATATTTTGTGGGTAGGTCGAAGGGGATCTGCGGAGGCCGGCCATGACACAGGTAGGCGTGCCAAGAGAGTTCACCGAGGGCGAGCGCCGGGTGGCGCTCGTGCCACGAGTGGTTGAGCGGTTGACGGCGATGGGCCTCGAGGTGGTGGTAGAGGCCGGCGCGGGGGAGGGCGCGCTCATCCCGGACCAGGCGTTCGTCAACGCCGGCGCACGGATCGGCGACGCGTGGGCGGCCGACGTCGTGGTCAAGGTGGCGCCGCCGACCGATGCGGAGGTCGGCCGGCTGCGCGGCGGTACCGCGCTGGTCGGGTTCCTCGCCCCGCGCACCGATCCGGACCGGGTACGCGCGCTCACCGAGGCCGGCATCACCGGCTTCGCCATGGAGTCCGTCCCGCGCATCTCCCGCGCCCAGTCCATGGACGCGCTCTCCTCGCAGGCCAACGTCGCCGGCTACCGCGCCGCGCTGCTGGTCGCCGAGCACCTCACCCGCTTCGTCCCGATGCTCACCACCGCCGCCGGCACCGTGCCGCCGGCCAAGGTCCTGGTCCTCGGCGTGGGCGTGGCCGGCCTGCAGGCGCTGGCCACCATGCGCCGGCTCGGCGCGCACACCACCGGCTACGACGTGCGGCCCGAGGTGGCCGACCAGGTCCGCTCGGTCGGCGCCCGCTGGCTCGACCTCGGCATCGAGGCCGCCGGCGCCGGCGGCTACGCCCGCGAGCTCACCGAACAAGAGCAGGCCGAGCAGCAGAACCTTCTAGCCAAAGCCACCACAGGCTTCGATGCCGTGATCACAACTGCGCAGGTCCCCGGCCGCAGAGCGCCGGTCCTGGTCAGCGCGGACACCGTGCGGGGGATGCGTCCCGGCAGTGTCATCGTGGATCTGGCCGGTGAATCTGGCGGTAACTGCGAGTTGACGATTCCCGGCGAGGTGACCGTGGTCGGCGGCGTCACGATCGCCGCGCCGCTGAACCTGCCGGCCGCGATGCCCGAGCACGCCAGCGAGCTGTACGCGCGCAACGTGCTGGCGCTGCTGGAGTTGCTGGTCAACTCCGATGGCGAGCTGCGGCCCGACATGGACGACCCGGTGCTGGCCGGCGCCTGCGTGACCGGGCCGGCGCCGCGCGCGGAGGTGGCGTAGATGCTGGTGCAGAACCTGGCGGTGCTGGTACTCGCGGGGTTCGTCGGCTACCTGGTGATCTCCAAGGTGCCCAACACCTTGCACACTCCGCTGATGTCCGGCACCAACGCCATCCACGGCATCGTGCTGCTCGGCGGCCTGATCGTGCTCGGCCTCGGCGCGCACGGCGTGCTGGAGAAGATCCTGCTGGTGATCGCCATCGCGTTCGGCACCATCAACGTGGTCGGCGGGTTCCTGGTGACGGACCGGATGCTCGGCATGTTCAAGTCCGATCGTCCGAATAGGACAGATCAATGAGCTGGTGGCACGACCCCACGCTGATCCAGTCGCTGTACGTGGTGGCGTTCGCGTTGTTCATCTACGGCCTGATGGGCCTCACCGGCCCGAAGACCGCGGTGCGCGGCAACCAGATCGCCGCCCTCGGCATGGCCGTCGCGGTGATCGCCACCCTGCTCACCCCCGGCCTCGGCAACTGGTGGCTGATCCTGCTCGGCGTCGCGATCGGCACCGCGGTCGGCGTCCCGGCCGCCCGCAAGGTCAAGATGACCGCGGTGCCCCAGATGGTGGCGCTGTTCAACGGCGTCGGCGGCGGTGCGGTGGCCCTCATCGCCTGGGTCGAGTTCCGCCACGGCTTCGGCGACGACCCGCTCTACGTCGCGATCGCCTCGCAGTTCGCCGCGGTCGTCGGCTCCATCTCGTTCTGGGGCTCCAACATCGCCTTCGGCACGCTCCAGGAGATCCTCCCCGGCCGCCCGATCGCCGCCGGCCGTGTGCAGCAGCCGCTCAACCTCGCACTGCTGCTCGGCGCCGCCGCCTGCGCCGTCGGGATCATCGCCGGCGGCCGCTCCGAGCTCCTGATGATCGGCCTGCTGCTGGCCTGCGCCGTCCTCGGCGTGATGGTGGTGCTCCCGATCGGCGGCGCCGACATGCCCGTCGTCATCTCCCTGCTCAACGCGTTCACCGGCCTGTCCGCCGCCGCCATGGGTCTGGCGCTGGACAACACCGCCCTGATCGTGGCCGGCATGATCGTCGGCGCGTCCGGCTCCATCCTCACCAACCTCATGGCCAAGGCCATGAACCGCTCCATCCCGGCCATCGTCGCCGGCGGCTTCGGCGGCGGGGTCACCGGAGCCGCGGCCGTCGAGGCCAACGGCGACCGCTCCGTCCGCCAGACCAACGCCGCCGACGCCGCCGTCCAGATGGCCTTCGCCAAGCAGGTCGTCGTCGTCCCCGGCTACGGCATGGCCGTCGCCCAGGCCCAGCACGCCGTCGCCGAAATGGCCGAGCTGCTGGAAGCCAAGGGTGTCAGCGTCCTCTACGCCATCCACCCCGTCGCCGGCCGCATGCCCGGCCACATGAACGTGCTGCTCGCCGAAGCCGACGTCCCCTACGAGCAGCAACGCGAGATGGACGAGATCAACGGCGAGTTCACCCGCACCGACGTCGCCCTCGTGATCGGCGCCAACGACGTCACCAACCCCGCCGCCCGCACCGACCCCAACTCCCCGATCTACGGCATGCCCATCCTCAACGTCGACGCCAGCCGCTCGGTGATCGTCCTCAAACGCTCCATGTCCCCCGGCTTCGCCGGCGTCGACAACGCCCTCTACTTCGACCCCAAAACCGCCATGCTCTTCGGCGACGCCAAATCCTCCGTCTCCGAGGTGACCGCCGAGCTCAAAGCCCTCTAACCCCGGCCGTGTTGGCCCCTCACGTCGCCATGTTTGCGCGTGGCGTCGCCGAGTTGGCCTCTCGCGTTGCCACATTGGCGCAGCAGGCGAACTGGCCGGGCGGTCCCACATCGTCTGGGGCCAACGCGCCGACGTGAGCGGCCAATACAGCGACGCCACGCGCCAACACAGCGACGCCACGCGCAAACACGTCGGGGCTAGGCGGGTGGGATGAAGCCGGGGATGAGCCAGTCGGTGGGGTCGTCGTCCGACGAGCATTCCGGGCAGGGGGTTTCGACGACGGCGTCGGCGGTGTCGAAGGTGGTGCGGAGGCGGCGGTAGATGGTGCCGTCGCCGGGGACGAGCATGGTGTGGGCCTCGAACTCGTGTGGGCCGACCTGTTCGATGATCTCACGCACTGTCCGGCAGCCGTGACATACGGTGCGGACCGCTCCCCAACCGTCAGCCTCGGACATGAGCGTGAGCGTACGGTCCCCTCGGGACAGGTACAGAATTCCGTTCCACCAGGGCATTCTTTACGCATGACTGGCGCTGCGCCATCGAGCCAAGTAGGAGGGCACAGTATCGCCGAGCAGCCGGCCGCGGCCGATTACGGGCTGGTCGGGCCGAACTCGGTGACGTGGCAGCTGCACGCCGACCCGGCCATGTGGCTGGCCGGCATCCGCAGCCTCTACCTGCAGGCGTTGCACCCGCGGGCGGTCGCGGGTGTTGTGCAGAACTCCGACTTCCGCCGGGATCCGTTCGGGCGGCTGATGCGGACCGCCACCTTCGTCGCGCTGTCCACCTACGGCACACGCGAGGAGGTCGACAAGGCCGCGGCCAAGGTGCGGCGGATCCACCGGACGCTGCGGGCGCGGGATCCGGAGACCGGCGAGACGTTCCGGATCGACGAGCCCGAACTGCTGCGGTGGGTGCACTGCGCGGAGGTGGCATCGTTCCTGTCGGTGGTCCGCCGGGCCGGCTTCCCGCTGACCCGGGCGCATGCCGACGGCTACTTCGCCGAGCAGCGGGCGACGGCCGCGCTGGTCGGGCTGGATCCGGCGGACGTGCCGGGGTCGGTCGCCGAGATGTCGGCGTACTTCCACGACATGCGGCCGCGGCTACGGCGCACACCGGAGGCCGACGCGATCTACGCGTTCCTGCACCGGCCGCCGGTGTCCGGGCTGCTCGCCCTGGGTGTCCGGCTGTACGAGCCGGCCGTGGGGCACCTGTCCTACTCGCTGCTGCCCGCCTGGGCGGCGCGGCTCTACGGCCGGCGCGCCTACCCGGCCGCCGCGGCCACCCTCGGGCTGAGGGCGCTGCGCCGCGCAGCGCTGTCCGTCCCCGGCGGCGTACGTCTCGGCCGCCAGGAACCGCACCCGGTCATCGCGGTCCGCCGCCTCGGCACCTGGGCCACGCCCTCACCGAAACGCCTGCCAGCCCTTTGAGCCTTTGAGCGAGCCGGCGGTGTCGGGACTGACGAGCAGCGCAGGAAGCGAGGAACGAGCGACCGAGCAGCGCAGGAAGGAAGACACCGCGTCAAGGCCTGCTCACGCGAGCGGAGCGAGCCCAATGTCACTGCCCGCTCACGCGAGCGGAGCGAGCCAATCAAGCACTGTGTGCTGCCTGGAACCGCATGACCAGGTCCTGCGAGATGCGGCCACGCTCGGCGACGGTCTCGCCCTGGCTGCGGGCCCACTCCCGGATCGCCTGCGTGTCGGGCTTGTCGTCGCCCTTGCGCGCGGCCGTGCGGCCGTTGCGCCGGTCGGTACGCCGCGCGTGACCCACGTACTCGGCCAGGGTGTCGCGGAGCCGGTGGGCGTTCTCGCTCGACAGGTCGATCATGAAGTTCACGCCGTCGATGGCGAAGGTCACGGTCTCGTCGGCTTCCCCACCGTCGAGGTCGTCGACCAGCTCGACAACGGTCTTCTGCGCCACGATATCCCTCCGAGTGCTCGGACTTGCTTGGTACGACGGGAGGATAACGGTCGACGGCGTGCCCGGCGGTCAATCCGGCCGGTGTGGCGAGGCGTCCATCACCCGAAGGAGGCGAGGCGTTGCCCGACCATCACGCACCGGGTTGGCCGGTCGGAGACGGCCCGATCGACCCGGATATCGACCTGCACATCCCCGAGCAACGGCAGGAGCTGGCCCGCACGCACGGCGCCATTCTGGCCGTCATCTCCGCAGGTGGCGGGCTCGGCGCGGCCGCGAGATACGGCCTGTCCGCGGCGCTTCCGGTGCACCCCGGCGCCTTCCCGCTGGCCACGTTTCTGATCAATGTGAGCGGCTGCCTGCTGATCGGCGTGCTGATGGTTCTGGTGACCGAGGTGTTCGTCACACATCCGCTGCTGCGGCCGTTTCTCGGTGTCGGCGTGCTCGGTGGGTTCACCACGTTCTCCACCTACGCCGAGGAGGTTCGGGCCCTGCTCCGTCCGGGGTGGACGATTATCGGGCTGGACTACCTGTTCGGCACGGTGGCGGCCGCGCTGCTGGCGGCGTGGGCCGGCATCGTGCTGACCCGGCTGGTGACCCGCCGGGCCGAGGTCCGGTCATGATCGCGTGGCTGGTGGTGCTCGGCGCGGCTCTCGGCGCGCCGCTGCGGTACCTGGCCGACCGGTTCGTCCAGCAGCGCCACGACTCGGTGTTCCCGTGGGGCACCACTACGGTGAACATTGCCGGCTCGGCGTTACTGGGAGTGCTCGCCGGCGCGGGGAGCGCGCTGCCCGGCGGGTGGTTCGCGTTCCTCGGCACGGGATTCTGCGGGGCGCTCACCACATACAGCACGTTCGGCTACGAGACCGTGCGGCTGGTCGAGCGGCGGGCCCGGGTGCTGGCGGTGGCCAACGTGGCGGTCAGCATCTTCGCCGGGATCGGCGCCGCGCTCCTGGGCTACTCGGTCATGTCCGTCATCTCGCAAGCTCGTTGACGGCGACCCTGCCGCCTCGTTCCTCGGCGGCAGGGCAGTACCTGATGGTTCGCTCCGCAAGCTCCGCTCACAGGTGCTCTATCCGGCTGATCGCCTGCAGCCGCAGCAGCAGCTCCACCGGCACCCGGTCCGGGTCGTGCCGCCGGTAGACCCGGATCAGCATCTCGCGCAGCTTCTCGCGCTCCTCGCCGCTCAGTGCGCCGAGCAGGATGTCGTCCAGCTTCTGCATGGCGACCAGGTGCCCGTGCAGCACGCCCGCGCCCTTGGTGGTGATCGTGACGAGGTAGCGCCGCCGGTCCCGGTCGTCGCGCTGCCGCTCCACCAGCCCGCGCTCCTCCAGGTCGTCCAGCACGGAGACCAGGTCGCTGGCGTCGATGCCGAGCCGCTTGCTGATGTCCTTCTGCGCGGCCGGGCCGAACCATTCCAGCGAGGCGAGCACGGTGACGTGCGGCATCCGCATCCCGTCCGCGTTCACCCGCCCGGAGATCCGGCGCGCCTCCCGGGCCAGCTGCGCCAGCAGGAAGCTTGGCAACACGAGCAGCGGTTCGGGCAGGCCGAACTCGTCGCCCCGCTCCGATTCGCCCATACCACCCATCATAGGGACACGCCGGTGGCCGGAAGGCGGTCTTACGCGTCCACCTGGAGTTGGAGGGCACGGGTGGCGAGGTCGTTGAGGCGCTGGTCGTCGGGGGTGGACTGCTGGTCCAGCCAGACCGCGCGGACGAGCTTGACGCTGTTGCCTTCGCGGCCGCTGCGATAGGCGGCCGAGTCGAAGGTGGGGTTGGCGCCGTCGGGCCAGGGCGTGCCCTCGGCGGACTGGTCGGTCACCGCCCCGCCGCCCGGCGTGTCGGCCACCCGGCGCAGCTCGGTGGCGGAGGTGGAGTCGGTGAAGCGCAGCACGGCCATCAGCACGGCCGCCTTGCGATTGTCCACTGTGGACTCGAAGCGCACCCGGATCAGCTCGGCGCACTTGTTGTTCTGCAGCCAGAGTTGCACGTCGCCCTGGGCGTGCTTGGCGCACTCGGCGGTCCGGGTGTTGCCCATCGGCCGGAACGTGGTGCCGTCGATGGAGATCGGCGCCGCCGCGCTGGTGCTGGCGGTGGGGCGGTCGGCGGCGCCGTTCGCGCTCGACCCCACGGAGGTCACCGCGAACACGATGCCGGTGATCATCAGCAGCGCCACCAGGATCGCCGCGCCGACCGGCAGCCAGCGCAACTGCCCACCCGGCTGCCGGGGCCGGGCGCGGGCCGCCGGCGCCTCGATCACCCGGGGGATCACCGTGGTGCTCGCCGCGGCCAGACCCGGCAGCGCCGTGCTGGCGAAGCCCTCCGCGGCGAGGTTGCCCGGGTCCGGCTCGGCCAGCTCGGGGGCGAGTGCCGCGAGCACCCGGCGCACCCCGTCGATCGAGCAGCGCCGCTGGTAGACGGCCAGCTCCCGGGTGGCGCCCAGCAGCGTCATCGGCTCCGGGTGCAGGATGCGCACGCCCCGCGCCAGGTCCGCGGTGGGCTGGAAGACCTGGGAGACGTACGGCCCGACCGCGATCACCGTGCTCACCGGCAGCGGCTCCACCCGGGACCGTTCGAGCTGCGCGGCGATGGCA
>NZ_DASYTH010000124.1:0-2717 GCF_036002505.1 Actinophytocola sp.
GCATGACGCCAGTTCTCGAGCAGGTCGCTCGCCCACAAGCCTAACGCACGGGCAGGCCGCGGAACATCCGCGGTGCCCTCGATACGGTGCGCCCCGCCTCACGGTTCAGCAGCGTCGCCGTGGGCAGAGCGGCCGACCAGTTGGTGCCAATGTGTTGCGTCTGACTGCCCGACATCCTCGACGACAGCACCGGCCCCACCCAAGCCGAACTTGCGTCGTCTCCTCTCTAAAATGATCAATCGGCGACTTCTTCTCGCGACCTCCGTGGTCGATAACCAGCTCTGATGACAAGACCTTCCGCGACGGCCAATCACCTCACCCGGCGCCCAACAACGACCGATCGTCCCGTCACACGGTGCCAATGCGCTGCATCGGCCTCCCGCCCCAGACACGCCCGCCCTACAAACCCGTACACCTGACAAGCCAACCCGCAGCAACACCCCCACCGACCGACCGCATCCCACACACCAACCCGCGACCAAGCACCGCTCCCCCACACGCCCCCTGAGAAACACACGCATCGCGGCATGTGCGGATGTTCGGCAACGCCGGGAGCGGTCGGAGCGCCGCCGCGGTGCGCCGCTCGTAGCGGGCCGGCCGCTACGAGCGGGTACGCGATGCTCAGGTGCTGGGCCGGCGGCGGGTGGAGATCACTGACCGGGCCGGGGTCAAATGGTGGTGTCGCTGGACCCGGCGGCCCGCTGTCGCTACGACGGCGCTACGGCACCACCGGGCACGTCCAGAGCGACGCGGCGGCGGTCACCCCGGCTGGGGTGGCGACTCGGCGGGGTGGCGACCGATCGGCCGCACGCAGAACTCGTTGCCGTCCGGATCCGCCAGTACGACGGTGCCGTCGTTGAGGGCGTCGAGCCGAGCGGCGCCGAGGGAGATCAGCGCGTCGACCGCCGCCCGCTGGTCGCCGTCCGGGAGCAGCTCGAAGCGCTGCCGGTTCGGCTCCGCTGTCGGCGACACGGGCGTGCTATCCCATCCGTCCCATGCGACTTTCGTGCCGCCGCGCGGTGACTGGATCGCGGTCTGCTCGCCCCGGTCCCACACCAAGGGCCAGCCCAGCGCCTTGCTCCAGAACAGGCCGACCTGCCGAGTGCCGGCACAGGTGAGCTCGCCCAGCGGGCCGCACCCGGCGAGGTAGCCGTTGCCGGGCTCGATCACGCAGAACTCGTAGCCTGCCGGGTCGGCCAGGACAACGTGCGCCTCCTCGGGTCGCTGCCCGACGTCGACATGGCGGCCACCGAGCCTGACCGCCGTGGCCACCGTGCGCCGCTGGTCGTCGAGGTCGGCGCTGGTCAGGTGCAGGTGCATCCGGTTCGCGCCGAGTTGGCCGGCGCGGCCCGGTACGAACCGCAGGCCGAGCTGGGCGTCCCCGCCCGGCAGCAGCACACCGCCGGTATCCTCGATGACCTCCCGACCGAGCAGGCCGGCCCAGAAGCGTGCCGGTCCAGCAGGGTCGTCCGCCTCGAAGGTCACCGCCAGCAGTCGCGAACGCATCACCGGACCGTAGACACCGCCCCATGAGGCGGCAAGCCAATAGGGAACCGGCGAAACCACCCAGTGGAAACCAACCGCTGGATCGACAGCCGGGAAGGGCCAGACCTCCCGGCTCTCGACCGATTCAACGTCATCCGCACATCGGCAGATGAGGATGTTGAAGGTCGAGTCGGTCGAGATGATCACTGGTTGGGACCACGCTGACAATATGACAGGGCGCGGCGCAATCGAAATCCGGGAGAAGGACAGAGATAACCTTTTGAGAAGCGGGACGAACCACGCCGCGCGGTGGTAACACGATGGAGATTGTGGGGACATCGGGCTGACATGGGAGCCTGATGGTGTCCGGGGATATGAGGGCTCTTGGGCGGCGCAACGTGTTGCGCGCGGCGGGTTTGGGCGTCGTGGGAGGGGGGTTGGCGGCGGCGCGGCCAGCCGTGGCGACGCCTGTGGGGCGGGGTGCCTTCGTGCCGTCGACGACCGGCACCGTGGCGTGGGGGCGGTTGCCGAACCGGGACAGTGTTGCGGTGGCCGTGGTGGACTCCGGGTCGGTGGTGACCATCGACACCGTGTCGCACGAGGGCATTCTGGAGGACCAGGGCAAGGATCCGCGCGGCTTCTTCGGCGGCTTCGGCATTCCGGCGCGGGACGTGCTGGCCGATGCGGTCCGGATCGCGGCCGGCACCCCGCACGACGGTCCCGGCCCGCACGTGGTGACCGGGCCGGTCGCGGTGCGCGGCGCGCTGCCCGGGCACGTGCTCAAGGTCGAGGTGCTCGACCTCGCGCTGCGGGTCCGGTACGGCGTCGTGTCCAACCGGCACAACCGGGGCGCCCTGCCGGAGCGGTTCCCGCAGGAGTGGGAAGGCGTGCCGGCGCTCGCGCGGTACTTCAACGTGGGCGGCAACATCAGCGTGTTCGCCTCCGTCGAGCAGCACCGCGGGGAGCTGTTCGGGCGGCTGCACGGCAACGTCTCGCCGCGCTTCCCGCTGGCGCCGTTCATGGGCGTCATGGGCGTGGCCCGGGACACCAGCGCGCTGGTCGACTCCGTGCCGCCGACCGACGCGGGCGGGAACCTCGACATCAACGACCTCGGCGCCGGCGCCACGCTGTACCTGCCGGTGCAAGTGCCAGGCGCGCTGTTCTTCGCCGGCGACCCGCACATGACGCAGGGCGACGGCGAAGTCGCGCTCACCGCGATGGAAGGCTCGCTG
>NZ_DASYTH010000125.1:0-19107 GCF_036002505.1 Actinophytocola sp.
CTACCGCGCCGTCGGACGGTACGCCGAGGCCGAGGGCGAGATCGTCTACGACAACCACGAGACCGGCGACTGGCCGGTCCCGCAGGAGATCGGCGCCCTGTTCGCCCGGCTGCGCGCCGGCATGTACCGGGAGGGCCGCGGGACCTGGTTCAACGCGCGGTACCGGCTGGACCACCCGTCCAGCTACAACCTGGACTACGACCGGGAAGAGCCCGGATGGACGGTGCTGCCGCCGCCCGCTGCGTTCGCCGACGAGCTGCGGATGTTCCCGCGCGCCGAGGGAAACACCCCGGACTGGCTGCGGCGGCGGGCGGCGGGCACCCCGGCGCCGCCGGCGGTGTCGGTACCGATGGCGTCCGCACCGCCGACGCGGTTCCGGGTCGCGCGGATCTTCGACGGGCCCGGGGCCGACGGGCGCCCGGCGGTGAACCGTCCGCCGGTGCCGGACGCCGACCGGGCCGGTGTGCTCGGCTACCTCAACTCCGCGCCGGTGATCATGCAGGGCCGCGGGCTCGACGTCGACCACCTCGACGCCGAGGGGCAGCCGGCCGTCCCGGTGGCCTTCCACACCGACGGCACCTGGATCTGGCCGGCCGCGGTCAACTACTACCTGCACAACTACGGCACCGCGCCGGAACCCGAGCTGGTGGACCACATCCGGCGGTCCGGGTTCCGGGTGCCCGAGGTGGACGAGCCGACCCGCGGGGCGGCGTCGGCGTTCATCGGTCGCGGCGCCCCGGCACCGCCGGCTCCCCCACGGCCACCCGCGCCCGCGCCGACCGTCGTGGCGCCGCGTCCGCCGGTCGCTCCGCCCCCGGAGCCACCACCGACCGTCCTGGCGCCACGCCCGCCCGCCGAACCTCCACCTCCCGCGGTGCGGACCGCGCCCGCCCCGCCACCGGCCGCGTTGCCGTCCCAGGGCCCGCCCGCGGCGACCCTCGACGCGCTCCGGGTTCGCCTGGTCGAGCTGGGCGTACCGCTGTCGGCCTACCGGATCGGCGCCCCGGCGGAGCGCACGTGGACCATGGATCAGACCCCCGAGGGCTGGCGGGTCGGTTGGTACGAAAGGGAGTTCGTCGCCCCAGCGGTGTTCGAGGACGTGGCCGACGCGGCGGCGTTCCTGCTCGGCAAGATCATGCTCGACGGTGGGCGGCGGGCGGCAGCTGAGCCCGCGGCGGCACCTGGCGAGCCCGGGATCCGGCCGGAGAGCGGCCCGCCGCCGGTGAGCCGGCCCGAACCCCCTCGGGTGGACGACGACCCTCCCCCGGCGAGCCCGCCCGGCGGCCGCCCCTCGGCGGGCCACCTCGACGGCGACCGCCGGCCAGCGAGCGAACCCGACAGCGGCCGCCAACCGGTGAACCGGCCGGAAGGCGGCCGGCGCCGGCTCGACCCGGCCGTGGCCGAGGCCGCGTCGCTGTTCACCCCGGCCGCCGAGCAGGCGACGGTCGAGGCCGAGCCGGTCGAGCCGCCGTCCCGGGACCTGCCGCCGCCCGCACCTCCACTTACTATCAAACCCAGGGAGCCGCAGCCGACCATGGCCATGGCGGCGCCCGCGCAGAGCGTCGCCGTGCGCGAGCCCGAGCCGTCCCGGCCGGCCACCCAGACGACCCAGCGCTGGCCGATCCAACCGCTGCCCGGTGAGCCGCCGCTGACTCTGTTCCGCGGCAAGCGGCTGATGGAGCTGGCGCCCGGCACCGAGATCGACCGCTTCGGCGACCCGGACGGCAACCTCACCTACGCCGCCGGCACCCCGTACGCGGAGCGCTCCCTGGTCCCCGAGTGGATCGAGCGGCCGTTCCACACCTACCGCGTCGCCCGCCCGCTCCAGGCGCTCAGTGGCTCCGCCATCCCGTGGTTCGAGCAGACCGGCGGCGGCACCGCCTACCTTCTCCCGGAATCCGTCGGCGACCTGCTCGCCGACGGCCGCCTCGTCGAGGTCCCCGGGCGGCCGCGGCCCGCCTAGTGCGATGAGGTTTGCTGGAGCGGCGGTGGGGGATTTGGGCGGCGGTTGACAGAGTGGTTGTGAGGCGCAGGGCTCTTCTTGGGCGGCTCGCCGGGGCCGGTTCGGGTGCCAAGATCACCAGTTGGGGACGGAAGTGCTCGATTTTCAAGCACTTCCGTCCCGAAACGGTGATCATGCCCCGCCAAACCCGCACCGACAAGATCCACCCGAACCCCTCCCCGCTCCGGTGCCCAGCCGCACCCGAAAGACCAACCTAAGGCCCTGCCAATGGCTAGGGCACCACGACGACCGGGCGGGTCGCCAGGTTGATCAGGGTCTTGGCGGTGGAGCCGAGGGCGCCGGTGCCGTCGTGGGAGCGGCCGATGACGATGCAGTCCGCGCGCATCTCCTCGGCGACCTTCTCCAGGCCGCGGGCGGCGTCGCCGCGGTGGTGGACGACCTCCCAGCGCACGCCCTGCGATTCCAGGAACAGGGCGGCGTTGTGGCGCAAGCCTTCCACGAACGCGGTGCCGGCGTCGGTGTTGTCCGCCAACGGGATCGGCGTCCAGTAACCCGCGGTGGTCAGCGGCTCGACGTAGACGAGCACCAGCCGGGCCCGCTCACGCCGGGCCAGACCCGCCGCCCAGGCGGCCGCGTTGATGCCCGGCCCGCCGCCGTCCACGCCGACCACGACCACCGCGAGCCCATCCTTGCCGATCTCGAACTCGCCTTCGCCCGCTGGCACCCCTGGAGTCTAGTGCGAGACAGCGGTTGACAAACCTAATAGAGCGACCTGCGCGGTACCGATCCCACCTCGGACGAAGAGCGAGATGCGCTCCTCTTCTCTCTGAAACAGAGCGACGCACAGAAGCGATCCCACACGGTGCCCCGGGTCCGCGCAGCACGGCCGTGAACGCCAAGGAGGACGCAGTGTCGAAGATTCGTCCGCTGAGTGAGTTCGGCCCCATGCTTCTTGACCTGCTATTCGTGAAAGCCTACCGGAACGTCCATGTGGCACCTGGGCCCAGGCCTGAGCAGATCACGGTCAACGGCACGAAGGAAAGCGCAGGGCGGCCGCTGAACTACATCTTCGCATGCGACACCTGTCCATATTGTGCGATCTTGCCTGTCGTTGACGAGATCCAGCTTCGACTGCCGGAGCGGTTCACAGGATTGCGCAGTGAGTACGAGCAAAGGGTTCGATCGAAGAAGAAGGTGTACCTGGTCATCAACCAAAGGTACTCAGCAAAACCGAGCGTCTGGTACGCATTCAAGGGAGGGCTGTACGCGCTGGGTGCCGCGGCGCCACGAAACCTTTGCCATGAGCATTCGTAGGTAAGTGACCGGCTCAACGGAAGTCGCGGGACTTGGTGACCATCCGGCGCAGGTCGAGGGGTTGCAGGCGGTCGGCGAGCAGGCTGATCGCGCCCTCGGCCTTCTCCAGGGTGCCGCGGACCAGCAGGGCCGGCGAGGTGCGGGCGATACGCCGGTAGCGGGCCCAGAGGCCGACCGTGCAGATCACGTTGATCATGCCGGTCTCGTCCTCGAGGTTGAGGAACGTGACGCCGCCCGCGGTGGCCGGCCGCTGCCGGTGGGTGACCGCACCGCCGACCAGGACCCGCGTCCCATCGTCCACGTCGGACAGTTGGGCGGCAGGCAGCGCGCCGAGCCGGTCCAGCCGCTCGCGGACGAACTGGGTGGGGAAGCTGTCCGGGGACACGCCGGTGGCCCAGACGTCGGCGACTGCGAGCTCGATCTCGTCCATGCCGGGAAGCGGCGGGGCGTGCGTGCCGACCGTGGTGCCGGGCAACCGGTCCGGGCGGTCGGCGGCCGCGGCGCCGGCCGCCCACAGCGCCTCCCGCCGCTCGATCCCGAAGCAGCTGAACGCGCCGGCCGTGGCCAGCGCCTCGACCTGGGCCCGGGTCAGCTGGATTCGCCTGGCCAGGTCGACCATGTTGACGAACGGTCCACCGTCCACACGGGACGCCACGATGCGCTCGGCGAGCTCGTTGCCGATGGTGCGCACCGAACCGAGGCCCAGGCGCACCGCGCGTTGCCGCTCGATGCCGCACACCGGGCATTCGTTGGGAAACCTGCGACACTGCTCGCACATCGGCTCCAGGGTGGCGTGCGCGAGGCTGGCGTTGACGTCCGGGCCGCGCACCACCACCCCGTGCCGGCGGGCATCCGCCACCAGCGACTGCGGCGAGTAGAAACCCATCGGCTGGGCGCGCAGCAGCGCGGCGCAGAACGCGGCCGGGTAGTAGAGCTTGAACCAGGCGCTGGCGAACACCAGCAGCGCGAAGCTCAGCGCGTGGCTCTCCGGGAAGCCGAAGTTGGAGAACGCCACCAGCTTCTCGTAGATCCGCCCGGCCAACTCCTCGTCGATGCCGTGTTCCGCGGCGCCTTCGTAGAACCGCTGGCGCAGCCGCTCCATCCGGCGGGTGGACCGCTTGGCACCCATGGCCCGGCGCAGCTCGTCCGCCTCGGCCGGGGAGAAGTCGGCCACGTCCACCGCGATCTGCATGAGCTGCTCCTGGAACAGCGGCACGCCCTTGGTCTTGCGCAACGCGTTCTCCAGCAACGGATGGTCGTAGGTGACCTCCTCGACGCCGCTGTGCCGGCGGATGTACGGGTGCACCGAGCCGCCCTGGATGGGGCCGGGCCGGATCAGCGCGACCTCCACCACCAGGTCGTAGAACTCCGCGGGTTTCAACCGGGGCAGCGTGGCCATCTGCGCCCGGCTCTCCACTTGGAACACTCCGACCGAGTCGGCCTTCTGCAGCATCGCGTAGACCTTCTCGTCGTACAGGTTCAGCTCACCCATGTCCACCGACCGTCCATAGTGGTCACAGACCAGGTCGATCACGTAGTGCAGCGCGGAGAGCATGCCGAGGCCGAGCAGGTCGAACTTGACCAGACCGACCGCGGCGCAGTCGTCCTTGTCCCACTGCAGCACGGTCCGGTCCTTCATCCGGGCCGGCTCCACCGGGCAGACCTCGCTCACCGGCCGGTCGCAGATCACCATGCCGCCGGAGTGGATCCCCAGGTGCCGCGGGAAGTCCTCGAGCTGACCGGCCAGCTCCAGCACGGCCAGCGGCACGTCGTGGTCGTTCTCGTCCACAGTGGACTTGAGCGGACCCCACCGGTCGATCTGCTTGCTCCAGGCGTCCTGCTGGCCGGGCGAGTAACCCAGCGCCTTGGCCATGTCCCGGACCGCGGACCGGGCCCGGTAGGCGATCACGTTGGCCACCTGCGCGGCGTGCCGGCGGCCATGCTTGCGGTAGACGTACTGGATGGCCTCCTCGCGCCGGTCGGACTCGATGTCCAGGTCGATGTCCGGCGGGCCGTCCCGGGCCGGCGCCAGGAACCGCTCGAACAGCAGCTCGTAGCGCACCGCGTCCACGCTGGTGATGCCCAGCGCGTAGCAGACCGCCGAGTTCGCCGCGGATCCCCTGCCCTGGCACAGGATTCCCGCCTCCCGGCAGAACCGCACGATGTCCCACACCACGAGGAAGTAACCGGGGTAGCCGAGCGTCTCGATCACGTCGAGCTCGTGCGCGAGCTGGGCGAACGCCTTGGGGTTCTCCGCGGAGGTGCCGTACCTCTTCGCCGCGCCGCGGTAGGTCAGCTCGCGCAGGTAGCTGATCTCGTCGTGGCCGGCCGGCACGTCGAACGGCGGCAGCTGCGGCACGATCAGCTCCAGCGGGAAGGCCAGCTCCACGCCCAGCACCGCGGCCCGCTGCACCACGCCCGGGTAGCGGCGGAACCGGTGCGCCATCTCCGCTCCGGACCGCAGGTGCGCGGTGGGCGCGGGCGGCAGCCAGCCGTCCAGCTCGTCCAGCCCGCGCCGGGCCCGCACCGCGGCCATCGCGGCGGCCAGCCGACCGCCGCTCGGATGGGCGTAGTGCACGGCGTTCGTGGCCACACAGGCCAGACCCAGCTCGTTCGCCATCCCGTACAGGAGATCGTTGTGCGCGGAGTCCTCCGGGCCGCCGTGGTCGGTCAGCTCGACCAGCACCCGGTCCTTGCCGAACGCCCCGACCAGCCGGCCGAGCTCCACGTAGGCCGCCTCCGGTCCACTGTGGACCAGCGCGCGGCGCACGGAACCCTTGCGGCAACCGGTGAGCACCACGCAGTGCTCCCGGGTCTCGGCCACCACCTGGTCGAAGTCGTAGACCGGCCGGCCCTTCTCCGCGCCCCCGGTGAGATATCCGTTGGTGAGCGTGCGGCACAGCCGGTGGTAGCCCTCCTGCTGGTCGGCCAGCAGCAGCAGGTGCTCGCCCTCCGGGTCGGCGACCCCACTCTTCTGGGGGCCAGGCCCCCAGACCCCCGGCCGGCGGGGCTCCGCCCCCCGGACCCCCCGCTGTGGCTCGGAAAGGTCGAAGGACAGCTCGGTGCCGAACACCGTGCGCACACCCAGTTCCCTTGCCGCCTCGGCGAACCGCACCACGCCGTACATCCCGTCGTGGTCGGTGATGGCGATGGCGTCCAGGCCGAGCAGCGCGGCCGCCTCCACCAGCTCCTCGGGATGGCTTGCCCCGTCGAGGAAACTGAAGTTGGAATGGCAGTGCAGCTCGGCGTAGGGCACCCGGCTGTCGCCGTCGGCCTGATCCGTGACGCCCGGCGGCCCGATGCCGGCCGGCGGCACGTACCGTTCGCGACGCCGGCTCCAGGCCGGGCTGTCCCCGCCGTCGCCCCGCGGGCCGGCACCGGTATCGCGCCGGCCAGAGAGGATCCGCTCCAGCTCGGCCCAGCTCACCGGCGGGTTGTTCCAGCCCACTAGCCCGCCTCTCCAGAATTATCTGCTGTCGTTACGTCCCAGCCATCGGTGCGGATGGCTGGTGGATCGTGGCTGGGTGCCGTCACGGTCCCCTGAGGTTGCGTTTGGTCGGTGCGAGGCTTTGTCAGCCCCTCCGCGATGATCCATGAGACAGCCCATCAGTCGTACCAACCCTCGACGAGCCAGCGCCCGTGCTCGTGCACCAGCAGCAGCGCGGACTGCTCCTCGCCGTCAACCAGCAGCACCTGTATCCGGGCCCGGCGGCGCGCCTGGTCCGGCTCCCACCAGCGCTCGTCGGCCGGCCACGGCCCGGCCCAGGCCCGCACCTCGCGCGCGTCGCCGTTCAGCACCACCCGATGCGGTTTCGCGGTCAGCACGAACCGTCCGGTGACCCCGACACCGGCGCCTTCCCCGTCCAGGACCGCGGCGTCCACCGGCCGGGACAGCACCAGGCTGGGCGACGGCGCCGGCAACCGTCCCGGCCACGGCGGATCCGGGTCGGCGCGCGGGGTCCGCTCGTCCCCCCACGGCACCAGCCGCACCCGCTCGGCCGGGCCGCGGCCGCCACCGAGCACCGGGGAGAGCACCCCGTCCGGACCGAGCAGGCCCTGCACGTGCACCAGCGCGCGGCCGGCCCGCTCGTTCGCCACGGCGTGCCCCTCGCCGCGCCAGAGATCCAGCTGCAGCGCCTGACCCTCAACCACCTCAACGGGTTCCAGGCGCAGCACGGACACCCCGGCGCTCGGCCGGTCCACCGCGCGCAGCCACCCGTCGAGCTGCCAGCGCACCCGGTCGGCGATCCCGGACGGGGTGAGCGGCTCGGCGCAGCGCCACACCCGGGTGAGCTCCTCGCCGCGCTCGGTGCCGGCGTTGATGCCGAGCCGGGTGCAGGCCAGCCCGTGCGCGGCCAGCCCGGCGTGCAGCCGCTCGGCCAGGGTCCGCGCCACGAACGCGGCCGAGTCCACCCGGTCCACCGGCGGGTCCAGCACCTCGGTGACGGACAGGTCGTCCGGCGGGCGGCGGCGGGCCGGCGGGCGCTCCTCCAGCCCGCGGGACAGCCGGTGCGCGAGGACCGCGTCCGCGCCGAACCGGGACGCCACGTCCTTCTCCGGCACCGCGGCGAACGCGCCCAGGGTGCGCAGCCCCAGCCGGCGCAGCAGGTCCACCAGGTCGGTCCGGTCCGGTGCGTGCGGCCCGTTCAGCTCGCGGATCCCCAGCGGCGCAAGGAAATCCGGTGTCTCACCGGCCGGGATGAGCAGCCCGCGGTGCGCGGCGAGGGTGGCCGCGAACAGCCCGCCGGCGATGCCCACCTGGCACTCCACCCCGGTGCGCACCGCCACCTGGTCCACCAGCCGCTCGGCCGCCGCCTCCGGCCCGCCGAAGTACCCGACCGGGCCGCGCGCCGGCACCGCGACCACCCCCGGCCGGACCACCTCGACCCCGACCGCGAGCTCCTCCACCGCGGCCGCCACCGGCTCGAACACCCGCGCGTCCCGGACCGGGTCGTCGTCGAACACGACCAGCTCCGGGCAGCGGCCCTGCGCCTCCCGTCGCCGCATCCCCCGCTGCACACCCTCCGCCCGGGCCACCACCGAGCACGCCACCACCCGGTTCGCCCCGACCACCGCCACCGGCAGCCGCGCCGGCGTCCGGCGCACCGACGCGGCCGCCACCACCGGCCAGTCCGGGCACCACACCACCAGCAGCTGCCCGGACATGATCAGCCCGCCGCCCGGGGTTGCCGCGGCTCGAGGAGGGACCTGACCCTGGGGTAGGCGGGCCGGACGGTGCCGCCGGGACCGGGCAGGAGGAGGTTCGTCCGGGTGGGTCGGGCGGCGGCGCCGCGGCCCTGGGCCTGGACGGTGATCTCGCGCTGGCGCAGGTGGCCGGCGCCGTCACCGAGGCCGGACCACGTGACATCGAGGCAGGTCAGCTCGAGGTCGGCGGCGGGCCACTCGCCGTAGGGCAGCAGCACGGAACCCCGGTGCCGGGCGCGCGCGGACAGGCGGCGGGCGTGCGCCTGGCTCAACTCGGCCGCGGGGACGGCGACCAGGTCCACGCCGTCCAGCAGCGCCGCGATCACCAGGCCGGCCTGGCTGCCCGGGCGCGGCACCAGGGCCAGCCGGTCCACCGCGACCCCGTACTCGGCGGCGGCCTGCACGCCCAGGCACGGGATGCCCACCACCGCCGCCCAGGACCCGGCGGCGGTCGCCTCCGCCAGCACGGCCAGCAGCAGCGAGACCGACCCGCGGACCGCGACCGTGCTTCCGCGGCGCAGCCCACCCCACGGAAACAGTCCGGCCAGCTCGTCGTGCACCGGCAGCACCCGGGCCCGGTCCGCCGGCGCCACGCCGAGTCCGCTGGCCACACCCACCCCGGTGGTCCTGGCCAGCGAGCCAAGTGCCGTCACCGACACGGCAACCCCTCCCCGCACCGAACGGCCTCGAACACGTGTTCGATGTCAAACTTGACAATAACCGCGGGTCAGGGCGGGTTCAAGGGCCTCAGTGCGCGAAGTGCCGGGTGCCGGTGAGATAAAGGGGGACGCCCGCGGTCTCGGCGGCGGCGATGACGTCGGCGTCGCGGACCGAGCCGCCGGGTTGAACGACGGCGTGGACGCCCGCGTCGAGGAGTACCTGGAGGCCGTCGGGGAAGGGGAAGAACGCGTCGGAGGCGGCCACGGCGCCGCGGGCCCGCGCACCGGCGCGGGTGACCGCCAGGCGGGCCGCATCGACGCGGTTGACCTGGCCCATCCCGACGCCGACCGTGGCGGTGTCGTCGACCAGGACGATCGCGTTGGACTTCACCGCGCGGCAGGTGCGCCAGGCGAAGGCGAGATCGGCCAGCATGGCCTCGTCGACCGCGGCGCCGGTGGCGAGCGTCCACTTGGCCGGGTCGTCGCCCTCAGCGTCGAGGACGTCGGTGGTCTGCATGAGCAGCCCGCCGGAGACCGCGCGGAACTCCGGACCGCCGCGCACCGGCGGCGCGGCCACCAGGATGCGGATGTTCTTCTTGCGGGACAGCACATCCACCGCACCGTCCGTATAGGACGGAGCGACGATGACCTCGGTGAACACCTCGGCCACCTGCTCGGCCATGTCCACGCTCACCTCGCGGTTGGCCGCGATCACCCCGCCGAACGCGCTCACCGGGTCGCACGCGTGCGCCTTGCGGTGCGCCTCGGCGATGTTGCCCATCGTGGACACCGCGATGCCGCACGGGTTGGTGTGCTTGATGATCGCCACACACGGCGGCTCGTGGTCGAACGCGGCGCGCCACGCGGCGTCCGCGTCGACGTAGTTGTTGTAGGACATCTCCTTGCCGTGCAGCTGTTCCGCCGTGGCCAGGCCCGGGCGGGGGAACTCGGAGACGTAGAGCGCCGCGCGCTGGTGCGGGTTCTCCCCGTAGCGCAACACGTCCCGGCGGGTCCAGCTCGCACCCGCCCAGCCGGGGAAGCCGGAGCCCTCGTCGTCCGGGGACAGCGCGCTGCCCATCCAGGACGCCACCGCCACGTCGTAGCCGGCGGTGTGCCGGAACGCCGCCACGGCCAGCGCCTGCCGGTCGGCCAGCGTGAATCCGCCGGCGCGGACCCGCTCGAGCACCCAGCCGTAGCGGGACGGATCCACCACGACCGCCACGCTGGCGTGGTTCTTGGCCGCGGCCCGCACCATGGCCGGCCCGCCGATGTCGATCTGCTCGACGCACTCGTCGGGGTCCGCGCCGGAGGCGACGGTGGCCGCGAACGGGTAGAGGTTCACCACCAGCAGGTCGAACGGCGCGATGCCGAGGGACACCAGCTGCTGGTGGTGCTCCGGCTTGCGCAGATCGGCCAGCAGCCCGGCGTGCACCCGCGGGTGCAGCGTCTTCACCCGGCCGTCCAGCGACTCCGGGAAGCCGGTGACCTCCTCGACCGGCGTCACCGGCACGCCCGCGTCGGCGATCACCCGCGCGGTGCCGCCGGTGGACACGATCTCCACACCCGCCGCGTGCAGCCCGGTGGCCAGTTCCAGCAGCCCGGCCTTGTCGGACACCCCGACCAGGGCGCGCCGCACCGATCTCCGCTCAAGGGAGGGTCCGGGGGCGGAGCCTCCGGCCGGGGGTTTGGGGGCGGAGCCCCCATTGGGCGCAGTCACGGAATGCTCACCTCTCGTCCGGTCACGGTCAGGCCCTCGCGGGCGATCCGGGCGACCACGTCGACCAGTAGCCGGCGCTCCACCACCTTGATCCGCTCGTGCAGCTTCCCGGCGTCCTCCCCGGGCTCGACCGCGACCGCCTCCTGGGCGACGATCGGCCCGGTGTCCACCCCGGCGTCGACCAGGTGCAGGGTGCACCCGGTCACCTTCACCCCGTGCGCGAGCGCGTCGGCCACCGCGTGCGCGCCGGGAAACGCCGGCAGCAGCGCGGGATGCGTGTTCAGCACCCGGCCGGCGAACCGGTCCAGGAACACCGGGCCGAGGATCTTCATGAAGCCCGCGGACACCACCAGATCCGGCTCGTATGCGGCCACCGCGCCGGCCAGCGCCGCGTCCCAGGCGGCCCGGTCGGGATGGTCGGCCAGCCGCACCACGAACTCCGGGATCTCCGCGCGGCGCGCCCGGGCCAGGCCCTCGATGCCGTCCCGGTCCGCGCCCACGGCCACGACCCGCGCGGGAAAGTCGCCGGTCGCCGCGTCCAGCAGCGCCTGCAGCAACGTCCCGGAGCCGGACACCAGGACGGCGACCCTGGCCGGCGGCCTGGGTACGGGGTCGGTGCGGCTGGGCATGATCTCCTGGCGGGGTCTCAGGCTGGGGGGACAACGGCCAGCGTAGGCGGCGGCTAGTCGATCTCGGCGGCCAGGTCCTCGTCACCGGCGGCCGGCTCCTCGGCGTCGTCAGGAGTCTCCGCGGCGTCGTCCGCATCGTCTTCGAACTCGTCGTCTTCATCGTCGTCGGCGTCGTCGAACGGCTCGTCCTCGTCGTCGATCAGGCCGGCCGGACCGTCCGGCCCGGGGCGGGGTCCGCCGAACCACGCCACCACGGCGCCGGTGATACCCACCCACGCGACCAGGGCCACCGACAGCGACGCCGCCCGCAGGTCGACCGGATCGAACCGGCCGCCGCCGGCCGGGCCGCCCGCGCTGCCGGCCAGGACCACCAGGCTCAGCGCCACCACCGCGGTGGCCACGGCGACCGCGCGCAGCCGGTCCCGGGGCTCCTCTGCGGCGTACCGGAGCCGCCGCCCCACCAGCACGCCCACCCCGACCGGAAGCACCAGCAGCACCGGCCACCACACCGCGGTCCGCTCCGGCAGCGCGGCGAGCAGCGGCAGACCCGGCACCGGCCCGCCGCGGAACGTCAACGGTGTCAACGAGATCTCGCCGAGCGCGAACCCCGGACCGGCCACGAAGGACGTCGCGGCGATGACCGCGTTGGGCACGTACCCGGCGCACAGCAGCAGCAGACCAAGCCCGCTACCCGGCCCGGAAGCGTTGCGCGCGAACAACTCCCGGACCGCGGGCAGCGACGCGACCAGGCCGAGGCTCAGGGTGAGCGCGCCGGCCGCCAGCAGTGCCACGGTGGCCAGCACCCCGACCCGCAGTCCGCGCAGGGCCACCCCGTCCACCCGGTCGAGCAGCACCGCGAGCAGGCCACCCCGCCGGGCGACCCCGGCGATCGCGGCCACCGCGGCGAGCAGCGCCGGGTAGTAGAACGCGGCCAGCGGGTCCACCGCCGCCGGCCGGCCCGCGCACAGCAGTCCCAGCGCCAGCCCGAAAATCGCGTGCCCGCCGGAGATCGCGGCCACCACCTGGGCGGCCTCCCGCGGCGTCTCGAGCTCCAGCCGGTGCGCCGCGCCGGCGGCGGTCCGGGCGATCAGCACGACCGCCGCGAGGGTCGGCAGCAGCGGCAGCACACCCAGCACGTGCCCCTCGACACGGACCGGAACCTGGTGCACGGCAAGCCATCCGGGCATCGCCGTGGTCAGCACCCCGGTCGTGGTGAACTGCGCGCGCGAGGCCACCGAGGTGACCAGCGCGAAGATCGCGGCCACCGCGGCGTACCCGGTGACCAGCGGCCCGAGCGCGGCCACCGCCAGCACCCGCACCCGGGCGGCCAGCGGAATCGGCTCCCACCCGTCGATCCCGAGGTCGTCCTCGAGGGCACCGGACCGGAGCAACACCATGTGGATCACTCTCGCACCCACATTGGGCCATTCGGGTGAGCCACGCCGCCATCACCCCAACCGGGTGAGGGCCTGACGTGCACAGACTCGCCGTCCCGAACGTACGAAAACGGGGTGGCATCGGGTTGATGCCACCCCGCTGGTGAGTCCTCTTAACCTTGCTGGGGGTAACCGCCGGGTGGGGTGCCCGGGTGCTGGCCGGGCGGGGGCGGGAACTGGCCGGGCTGGGGCTGGTACTGGGTCTGCGCGCCGGGTGAGCCGTACTGGCCGGGCTGCGGCGGCGGGTACTGACCGGGCGGCGGGCCGCCGTAGCCACCGGGCGGGCCGTACTGCGGCTGCTGGTGGCCGGGCGGCGGGATCTTGATGACGCCGGCGTCCATCAGGTACGCGCCGACCGCGGCGAGCATCTGCAGGATGCCGAAGATCAGCACCAGCACCGCGCCGGTGCCCAGCGACCCGTCGGCCTGGAACACCGCAAACAGGAACGGGATCGTGCCGCCCACCGCGAACACCGCCGGCCAGACACCCGGCTTGTAGTCTCCGGGCAGCAGGCTGAACAGCGCCGTCAGGGCGGAGATCAGCAGCAGGCCCGGCACCCAGCCGAATCCGCCCTCGTAGAAGCTCGTGCCGGGGATGTCCACGCCGCGCACGGACGAGCTTCCGCCGGTCAGCGAGGCGAAGGCGAGGAACAGGTTGAGCACGCCGAGCCCACCCGTGACCAGGTAGGCGATCTGCGGAATGTTCAGCTGCCGCGGACCGCCCGCGGCCGGCCCGCCGTAGCCGGGACCGGGACCGGGTTGCGGTTGCTGCGGGCCCTGCCCCGGGTACCCGCCAGGCCCTCCTGGGTAGGTCATCGCGCGCTACTCCTCAGCTTCACTCGACGCGTCACGGCAACGAAATCGGGAGTTCCGACGGTCACCGGCGCCGACTGGTTCCGGGCCAGAATTCCCCGTTGTGGGGCCGGACGCTACACCAACGGCGTACCCGGCCACCCCACGAGTCTCACAATCAGCCACGCACGAGCTGGCGGGCGAGATCGGCGGTCTCGGACGGGGTCTTGCCCACCTTCACGCCGGCCGCCTCGAGGGCCTCCTTCTTGGCGGCCGCGGTGCCGGAGGAGCCGGAGACGATGGCGCCGGCGTGGCCCATGGTCTTGCCCTCGGGAGCGGTGAAGCCGGCGACGTAGCCGATGACGGGCTTGGTCACGTTCTCTTTGATGTAGGCGGCCGCGCGCTCCTCGGCGTCGCCGCCGATCTCGCCGATCATCACGATCAGCTCGGTCTCCGGGTCGTCCTGGAAGGCCGCCAGCGCGTCGATGTGCGTGGTGCCGATGACCGGGTCGCCGCCGATGCCGACGGCCGAGGAGAACCCGATGTCCCGCAGCTCGTACATGAGCTGGTAGGTCAGCGTGCCGGACTTGGACACCAGGCCGATCACGCCGGGGCCGGTGATGTCGGCCGGGATGATGCCCGCGTTGGACTTGCCCGGGGAGATCACGCCGGGGCAGTTCGGGCCGATGATCCGGGTCTTGTTGCCGGTGGCGCAGGCGTGCGCCCAGAACGACGCCGTGTCGTGCACCGGGATGCCCTCGGTGATCACCACTGCGAGCCCGATCCCGGCGTCGATGGCCTCCACGACGGCGGCCTTGGCGAACCGCGGCGGCACGAACACCACCGTCACGTCCGCGCCGGTGGCCGACATGGCCTCACCGACCGAGTTGTACACCGGCAGGAACAGGCCCGAGGTGACGTCGCTGAAGTCGACGCTCTGCCCGCCCTTGCCCGGGGTGACGCCGCCGACCACGTTGCTGCCGGCGCGCAGCATCCGCCGGGTGTGCCGGGTGCCCTCGGAGCCGGTCATGCCCTGCACGATGATCCGGCTCTGCTCGTTGAGGAAGATCGCCATCGCGGATCACGCCCCCTGTGCGGCAAGTTGGGCGGCCACCCGGGCCGCGTTGTCCATGGTGTCCACCTGCTGCAGGCCGGGCAGCGCCGCCTCGGTGAGGATCCGGCGGCCCTCGACGGCGTTGTTGCCGTCCAGCCGCACCACGATCGGCCGGTTCACCTCGTCGCCGCGGGACTCCAGCAGCCGGAACGCCTGCACGATGCCGTTGGCCACGGCGTCGCACGCGGTGATCCCGCCGAACACGTTCACGAAGACGCTGCGCACGTCCGGGTCGGAGAGAATGATCTCCAGCCCGTTGGCCATCACCTCGGCCGACGCGCCGCCGCCGATGTCGAGGAAGTTGGCCGGCTTCACGCCGCCGAACTCCTCACCCGCGTAAGCCACAACGTCCAAAGTGGACATCACCAGGCCGGCGCCGTTGCCGATGATCCCGACCTGGCCGTCCAGCTTGACGTAGTTGAGGTCCTTCTCCTTCGCCTTCGCCTCAAGGGGATCCTCGGCGCTCTGGTCGACCAGCGCGGCGTGCGCCGGGTGCCGGAACGAGGCGTTGTCGTCCAGCGTGACCTTGCCGTCCAGCGCGACGATCGTGTCCTGCGGGTCGCGGACCAGCGGGTTCACCTCGACCAGCGTGGCGTCCTCGGCGACGAACGTCTCCCAGAGCTTGACCACCACCTCGGCCGCCTCCTCGGCCACCTCGGCCGGGAAGTTCGCCGCGGCAACGATCTCGCGCGCCCTGGCCAGGTCCACGCCGGCGATCGGGTCGACCGGGACCTTGGCCAGCGCATCCGGCCGCTCCACCGCGAGCTGCTCGATCTCCATGCCGCCCTCGGCCGAGGCCATCGCCAGGAACGTGCGGTTGGCCCGGTCCAGCAGGAACGAGAAGTAGTACTCCTGCGCGATGTCCGAGGCCGGGGTGACGAGCACGCGGCGCACGATGTGGCCCTTGATGTCCAGCCCCAGGATGCCCTCGGCTTTCACCCGGGCCTCGTCCGGACCCGTGGCCAGCTTGACGCCGCCGGCCTTGCCCCGGCCGCCGGTCTTCACCTGGGCCTTGACCACCACCATCTGGCCGAACTCCGCGGCGGCCGCACCGGCCGCGTCGGGCGTGTCCACCACGGTGCCCGGCAGCACCGGGACGCCGTGCGCGGCGAAGAGCTCCTTCGCCTGGTACTCGTACAGATCCACTTCGCGATGTCTCCTGACTCGGCGCCGTCGGACGAAAGGACCCTAGCGACCTGGAGATCAGGACGTCACAGCGCACCTGGTGAGGATGCTCACTCCGATTTGAGTTGGGAGACAAGGGCAACCACGGCCGCGATGCCGAGCATCACGAAGCAGCCCAACGCGAGCCAGGTGCCCGGCCCCGGGGTGGACGCGGCGGCCCGGTCGCCGGTGAGCGGGAACTCCAGCAGGCGCACGCCGACCACCCCGGCGGCACCCAGCAGCAGGGCGACCGCGCGCGGCGGGCGGGACACCGGCGCCAGGGCGGCGGCCGCGACCACGGCGAGCAGCCCGAGCAGCAGGCCCCACGAGGTGAGCCGGAAGTCCGCCCAGATACCCGGTGCCACGAAGTCCGGCGCGCGGACCGCGGGCAGCGCGAACGCTCCCACGGCGAGCAGGACCGCCGCGGCCGACGGAATGATCAGGACACGGTTCGGGCCGCGCTCGGTGAGATCCACCTCGTCGCGCTCGGTGGTGCCCGCCAGGCCGGCACACGCCGCCGCCACCACCGCGATGATCATCGCCGCGCCGGTGACCCAGACGCCGTAGCCGACGTTCACCGCCGGCCGGACGTTCGCCCCCGGCAGCGCCTCGCCCAGTTCGCCCGCGCCGGTCAGCGCCGCGTCCAGCGCACCCGCGCCGGCCACCACGACGGAGACCAGCGCGACGGTGAACGCCGGCCGGACCGTGGCCGCCACCCGGCCGGCGAACAGCGCCGCGCCGAGCAGGGCGACGAGCACCCCGGCCGCGACCACCGGCCGGTTGGCGTAGCTCGCCGGCTGGTCCAGGCTCGCTCCGACAACGAGCTGTGTGCCCAGGCCACCGATGATCGCCGCGATCCCGGTCAGCACCCCGAACGCCCCGGCCAGGCGGTGCAGCCAGCGCAGCTCGAGCAGCCGCTGCGGGATGCCCACGCTGGTGTGGGTGCCGAGCACCAGGAACACCACGACGAGGAGTACGACCACCGCGGACAGGGCGTAGTACGGCTCGGTGGCCGGTTCCAGCCGGTCCACGGTCTGGCCGGCCACCATGCCCGGCAGGAACACCCCGGCGAGCCCGGCGAGCAGGCCGAGCAGCACGCCCTTGGTGGTGGCCGCCCGCGCCGAGCTGGTGGCGAACACCAGGCCCAGCGCCACCGCGCCGATGGTGACCAGCCCGCCGAGCCGGACCAGGGTGGGGTTGTCCATCAGCTCGCGGGCGAGCAGGAACGCGTTGCGCGAGCGGAAAACCGGGCGGAACAGGCCGACGGTGACGACCGCCGCGCCGGCGATGGCGGCGCCGACCAGGTACCGGCGGGCGATCAGCTCGCGCGGGCCGGCGGTGTCGTCGAGCTGCTCGGCGTAGGCCGACCCGGGCTCGGCCCCGGCCGTGCCGGCGACCAGCGCGCCGGCGACCGCGGCCGCGACGTGGCCGGCGATCAGCAGCCACAGCCCGGTGCTCGCGGTCAGCGGCGCCAGGCTGGTCGGCACCATGAGCTCCGGCCGCGAGGAGAGCAGGGCGTCCCGGGCGAACTGCAGGTCGGTCAGCGCCCGGCCGGGGGCCAGCAGCGCGAAGCCGATCAGCACGCCGGAGGCCAGGAGCAGCCGCCCGGAGAGCACCGCGACCAGGGCGGACAGCGGGGCCAGCAGCGCCAGCGCGATCAGCAGCGGCAGGGCGGCGAAACCGGCCGGCGGCTGGTCGCCGACCAGCCCGAGAGCCGGGCCGGTGATCATCAGGGCCGCGCCGAGAACCGAGACCAGCAGGGCCACGCGGAGCCGGAGGGGAATCTGTGACCAGCGGGACGGGGTGGGTTCCTCGAGCAGCCCGCCCTCATCCGCGGTCTCCTCGGGCGCACGCCGCCCTTCCGCCGGGTGGGCGTGCGGCACTCGAGTCCGCTCAGTCATTGCCCGGCAACGCTAGCAAGTGGACGGAGCGGGCCCGCGGACAGCTGCCGGAAAGTCATCCGTTACGTCGGAACGCCGTCACAGGTTCAGCCCAATCGTGTAACCAAGCTCACAGTGGTGGAGTAATACAATCGATACTTTCCGTCATAGCCGCAGCGCACGAACCTGTTCGAGATCCACCCGATTGGCCGACACACCGTCCGGAAGTTGCCCAGAGCGCTCCCCGTTCGTTACTGTCCCGCCGTCCGTTGTCACAGTCCGGTCACGAATTGGACAGAGTCGGCAACCCCCGACGTCGACTCAGCCGGGTTCCCCCGCCCGGTGTCCAGGCCGAAGGCTCGCCCCCACGAGCCGGAGGTGCCCGACCGGGCTCCCCGAAGACGGAAGGGCAGGCCTTGAGTCGACACCGCTCCCATGCGGTATCCAGGCAGCAGCAGCCCGAGGTACGCAGGTATGCACCCGCGCGCACCGAGGGCAACCGCAGCACTACCACCGGTACCTACCGGGTCGCCTCACCGTCCTCCGCGGTGCGGGGCCGGGTCGTGGTCGCCGCCGTCGCTCTCGGCGCGTTCGCCGCCGCGGCGGCCGGGCAGACCCTGCAGGGACCTCGGCAACCGGCCGCCAACGACATCGCTCCGCTCGCCGACGCCAACGACGTGTCGGCCATGATGGGCATGGGCGGGGACAACGTCGCCGCGCCGGACGTGCTCACCGTGGCACGTGGCACCGACGGGGCCGCCGAGGCCCAGAAGATGGCCGCGAGCGACCGCGCCATGCAGGCCCGGCTGGCGGACCTCAAGGCCAAGCAGGACGAGGCCACCCGGGGCAAGTACGTCAAGCCCGCCGAGGGCACGTTCACCTCCGGTTTCGGCTCGCGGTGGGGAACGACCCACTACGGCGTGGACATCGCCAACCGCATCGGCACCCCGATCCGCGCGGTCGCCGACGGCACCGTCATCGAGGCCGGCCCGGCCAGCGGCTTCGGCCTGTGGGTCCGCATCCAGCACGACGACGGCACGGTCAGCGTGTACGGCCACGTGGACACCTTCTCGGTGCACGAAGGCCAGCGCGTCAAGGCCGGCGAGCAGATCGCCCGGATGGGCAACCGCGGCTACTCCACCGGCCCGCACCTGCACTTCGAGATCTGGGACGCCACCGGCAAGAAGCTCAACCCCGCCCCCTGGCTCGCCGTCCGCGGCATCACCCTCTGAGCC
>NZ_DASYTH010000126.1:0-2442 GCF_036002505.1 Actinophytocola sp.
CCGTACAACGGAGGCTAGGCTCGGCGGCCGTGTCGAAGAACGTCGCGGTCATCCTGCTGGTGGCGCTCGCCGGGTTCCTGATCGGCGGGGTGTACACCACCTGGAACACCGCCCGGGTCACCGCGATCGTGCTGCTCGTGGCCGCCGTGCTGGCCGCGGGCGGCGCGCTCGCCTGGCTGCTCAGCTAGCGCGTGTTCGAAGGTGCGCTGAGGTCGGCAATTTTCGGCGAGGGCGGCCGCCGCACGGTGACCAGGGCAGGGTGAGGAACGAGCCCTGCCCGCAGGCATCGTCAACCGACCACCTACGACACCCGACCACCCACACCGGCCCGTAACCACCCCGGCATCGTGACCCGAGGCCGTCGCCGAAGGCGATCGGCGGCCTTGCCCGAGTTATGAAACACAGCCTAGATGCCACCCTCGGAGGACGCCTTGAGGCCGGGGGCGCCGGGGCCGAGCCGGGCGAGCCGGTCGTCGTGGTTGGCCAGCGTGCACGACTTCAACGACAGGCAGCCGCAGCCGATGCAGACGGTGAGCCGGTCGCGCAGCCGGCTCAGCGCGTCGATGCGTGCGTCCAGCTCGCCGCGCCAGGAGTGGGACAGGCGGGCCCAGTCGGACTTCGTCGGAGTGCGGCCGCCGGGCAGGTTCGCCAGCGCGTCCCGGATCTCCTCCAGGCTGAGGCCGACTCGTTGCGCGGTCCGGATGAACGCCAGCCGGCGGAGCACCGCGCGCGGGTAGCGGCGCTGGTTTCCGGACGTGCGCTCGGACTCGATCAGTCCCCGTTCCTCGTAGAACCGCAGCGCGGTGTGCGGGACGCCGCTGCGGTCGGCCACCTCGCCGATGGTCAGCGTGTCGGGCAGTTTCGGCACCCCGCCGACCCTACCCCGATCCCTCCAGATAGATCGAGGTTCGGCGGGCGGGTAGCCTGGGCGGGTGGTGCGAGTGGTGGTCCTGGACTACGGATCCGGGAACTTGAGGTCGGCGGAGCGGGCGCTGCGCCGGGTCGGCGCGGACGTGACCGTGACGGCCGACTTCGACGCCGCTCTGTCGTGTGATGCCCTGGTGGTGCCCGGGGTGGGTGCGTTCGCGGCGTGCATGGCGGGGTTGCGGTCGGTGCGTGGGGAGCGGATCATCGGCCGCCGGCTCGCGGGTGGCCGGCCCGTGTTGGGGATCTGCGTGGGTATGCAGATCCTGTTCGAGCGGGGGATCGAGCACGGGCTGGAGACCGCCGGGTGCGCGGAGTGGCCGGGCACGGTGGACCGGCTGGAGGCGGACGTGGTGCCGCACATGGGGTGGAACACGGTGCGCGCGCCGGCCGAATCGGTGCTGTTCGGCGGGCTCGACGAGCGCAGCCGGTTCTACTTCGTGCATTCCTATGCGGCGCGGCGCTGGGAGCTGGAGGTGCGCCCGCCGTTCCCCGAACCGATGGTGACCTGGGCGACGCACGGCGACGATTTCGTCGCGGCCGTGGAGAACGGGCCGCTCGCCGCCACCCAGTTCCACCCGGAGAAGTCCGGGGACGCGGGGGCGCAGTTGTTGCAGAACTGGTTGAAGAGCGTTTCTTAATTATTTGCGGTTCAGGATCTTGACGAACTCCTTGTCCGGGTCCTTCACGAGGCGGTGCAGGGTTTCCAGGGCCTGGCACGGCCACGCCATGTCGCAGGTGCGGCAGCGGGTACCGATCGGCGAGTCGTGCAGCGCGACCACGCCGCGTACCACGGTGATCAGGTCCTGGATCAGCTGGCGGGCGGTGTCAATGTCCTCTTCGGACCAGCGATCGTACCTGGACGCCAGGAACTCGGCCTCGTCGAGGTGCCGGTACAAATCCTGCTGGAGCAGGCGTATTGCGTCGCTGACGACCGGTGAGAGCTTCTTCATGTGACCTTTGTAGAATTTAGTCCCGGTGTCAGTGAAGTACCATTCGAGTGACAATTTGCGTGACGGCGGGGCAATGGCTTAGCTTCCCCGCCATGCGAGATCGTACACCGACAGTACGCAGTCGAGAACTGGGAGAAGGGCTGCGGAAGGCAATGCAGCAGGCTGGGATGAGCGGAAGGGAGATTGCTGGCAAACTGGGGTGGTCGGACAGTAGGGTCTCCCGGTTGATGGCCGGTACTCGCGGTGGAACCGAAGCGGATGTGTCGGCATTCCTGGCAATTTGCGGGGTCACTGGCAAGGAACGCGAGCGCCTGCTGAAGTTGTGCAAGGACCAGTACGTCAGAAGCTGGTTCCAGCAGCACGGTTCTCATCTCCCGCCGCAGCTTCAGACCCTGATCGACCACGAGGACAAGGCCGTCGCCATCAAAGCGTTCGAGTGCACGGTGGTACCAGGTCTGTTGCAGACCGGTGGTTATGTCCGCGCGTTGGCCGAGGTGTCGCGGTCCATACCCGCCACTGAGATCGACGACCTGGTATCAGTTCGGTTCGCACGCAAGAATCTGTT
>NZ_DASYTH010000127.1:0-5930 GCF_036002505.1 Actinophytocola sp.
TTTGTGGACACGTCAGCGGATGCGGGTGATGCGGTTGTGCTCGGCCTGGGTGACCGGCAGCACCGTGCCGTGCCGGGGTGAGGCCGGGAGCTGGAAGCCGGCGGACAGGGTCCAGCGGCCGGAGGCGAGGTCGGTCGTCTCGAACGGCACGTAGCCGCGGCCGCCGAACTCGTCGATGAAGAGGTACCACTTGTTTTCGGTGTTCGACCTGAACACCGCCGGGCCCTCACCCCGGCTGACGCCCGGGCTGCTGGCGGTGGCCCTGCCGACGCACTCGGCCACGAGATCGTAGGTGGGGTCGAGGATGTCGGTGGACTTCTCCTCGGTGATGAACTTGGCGCACGGCGATGAGGAGCTGGGATCCCGCTCGTCCTTGGTGAACCGGTAGAACGTGCCCTGGTGCTGGATCAACGTGGAGTCGATCACGGAGTGGCCCGGGTCCAGCCACACGTGCGGCTCGCTGAACGTCACGAAGTCCGTGGTGGTGACGTACAGCATCCGGTTGTAGCTCTCGCCGGTGTGGTCCGGGTCGGACGCGGCGTACAGCTTGGACGCCCAGAACACCACGTAGACGCCGCGGCTCGCGTCCCAGAACGCTTCCGGTGCCCAGGTGTTTCCGGCCGTGGGCGGGGAGACCTGCACCGAGCGCTGGTTGGACCAGTGGACGAGGTCCCGGGACTCCCACACCATGATCGAGCGGCTGCCGTGGCGCTGCGCCCGGTCCCAGTCGCCGTTGCCGAAGATCCGCAGATCGGTGGCGATCAGGAAGAACCGGTCGCCGCGCGGCGACCGGATGATGAACGGGTCGCGCACGCCCCGCTCGCCGAGCGCCGAGGTGAGCACCGGCCGGCGGTTGTTCAGCTCGTCGAAGCGCAACGGGTCGTTGCCGCGGCTGGCCGCGAAGTAGATCTGCTCACCGTTGGCCGTGCCCTCGCCGGTGAAGTAGACGAAGAGGTAGCCCCGGAAGGGCGCCGCGGCCTGCGCGGGCAGGCCGGCCAGCATCGCGGCGAGCAGGGTCACGATCACCAGGATGGGTTTCATGCCCTCGTCCGTCCCACGTAGAGGTTCCGGGCCCGGTACAGGGTGTCGGCGGTCGGGCCGGGCGAACCCGAGGCGCCCTCCATCTGCAGGTTGATGATGATCCACATCGGTTTGTTGACGAAGTTGGCGCCGCGGTGCTGGCCCACCCAGTTGCCGTCGAGGTAGTAGTGAATGTCCACATCGGACGCGTTGACCTTGGTGATCCAGGCGCGGTATCCGTGCCAGCTGCCCGGGCTGGACACGCCCACCACGGTGTTCGACCAGGCGCCGCTCGCGTTCTTGAAGGTGTTGAACCAGTTCCGTGCGTCGCCCTTGAACTCGAGGATGTCGCTCTCCGGCGGCCAGCTGGTGGCACCGGTCAGCCAGAACGCCGGCCAGGCGCCACGGGCCGCGGGGGCCTGGAACTCGCCCTTGACCTCCCAGTTGGGGAACTGGTCGGTCACCAGCACCTGCTGCTTGGCATGCACCGCCCCGGAGTGGTAGCGGATCGGCAGGTGCGGATCGGCCGAGCTGGTGCCCTCGTCCCAGTTGATCCGGGCCGCCCGGATGGCCAGCACCCCGGCGCTTTCGAGGAACACGTGGTTGTGGTCGGTGGCCGAGGCGTACATCCGGGCGGAGCCGTTGTGGTCCGATCCCCAGGGGTACCGGTAGTTCCACGCCGCCTCGAGCGTGGCGTAGCTGGCGAACGTGCCGTTGACCACCGTCTCCCAGGTGGCCGCACCCGCCGGCGGTGCGGCCCCGAGCACGGCACCGGCGAGCCCCGCGCCGCTCGCGATCAGAAAACCTCGCCTGCTGTGCTTCATGGGAGATCCCCTTTCCCTCTTATTCGGCGCAGGACAGCCGCGCTTCGGCCCAGTCGGCGTGGTCGAGGCCGTTGCCGTCGCCGGCGTCGCCGATCATCAGGTCGAGCTGGCGGATGCCGGTGAGGTCCACATCGAGTGCCGCCGAGGGCGAACTTCCGGTCAGCGCGGGCGTTTCGGCGAGCGTCGCGCCGTCGCCGAGGACGGAGAAGCGCACCGAGCCGGAGTTGCCGACCTCGTCGTCCACGCCGACGGTCGCGGTGAACCGGGTGCAGTTCCCGCCGAGGTTCAGGGTGACCGCGCCGTTCGCGTGCACGCCGAGTCCCTCGGCGTAGACGGTTCCGCCCAGCGTAATGGGGCGGCCGTCGCCGGGCTGGTTCTCGCCGTTGGAGGTGTCCCGCTCCACCGGTCCCCAGCCGTTGGTGGACAGGAACGGCAGGTCGCTGACCCAGTTCACGCCGGTGGGTGGCGGGGTGGGCACCCCGCTGGTCGTGGTCGCGATGGCCCGGTCAGGCCGGGCGCGCACCCGATACGTCGCGGTCGCGCTGAACACCGCGGCCGGTGGCTGCTCCCCGCCGGGCGCCCTGACCTGCCAGGCCACCTTGACCGCACCGCCGGGCGGGACCCGGTCGGCGTGCGTCGAGCCGACCGGCGTCGCCGTCCATCCGTCCGGTATGGACAGTTGGACATCGGCGTCGCGCAGCTCCGTCGAGGCCGTGAGGATCGCGCCCACGATGCCGGTGCCACCGCGCTCGATGACGTCCGGCGCGCTGACCGACAGCCGCGCGGTGGACGGCGGCACGGCGAACGCGCGCGGATCGAAGCCTGGGGAGTCCACATCGGATACTCGGAGGCTGGTGGTGTGGTTGGCGTACTGCTCCAGGCCGACCTGACCGAGCCCGCCGGTGCTGCCGTCGGCGTTCCACACCGCGATGGCGAGCGTGTTGCGGCCGTCGGTGCGCAGCAGGCCGGCGGGCAGCGGGAACGACCGCTGCGGGCCGGTGTCGTTGATGTACCGGCCGATCTGCCAGCCGTTGAGATAGATCAGCGCCCGGTAGTGCCGCGCCGGGTCGTCGGTGAAACGCAGCCCGACCGGCACATCCTGGCCGGGTGGCAGGTGCAGCTCGAACGTGGTGCGGTACCAGGAGGTCCCGGGTGTGGTGTCCGGGTGCGGCAGGGTGACCGGTTGCCAGGACCGGTCCGGGTAGCCGGGCAGGAAGTAGCCGGTGCGCTCGCCGAACTGCCCGCCGAGGTTGAACGGCCCGCGGACCGGGTCGACCAGCAGCTCGCCGCCGAGCGTGCCCTGAATTCGCCAGCCGAGTTGGGCCGTGGAGCCGAGGATGCTCGCCGCGGTCAGGCCGCGCGGCTGCTTGTGCGAGTCGTCGGCGTTGAAGTCCTCGTTGTGGCCCATGTTCTCGACCAGCACGGCGAGCACGTTCTCCGCACCGGACCGCACGCTGCCCGCCGGGAAGTCGAACCGGTGGGTCGGATCCCCTGAGCTGCCAAGGAACGTCCCGTTGAGCCAGGCGCTGTAGATCCCGGCCCGGCCGGTGGTCGCGGAGAGCGCGACCCCGGTCTCGGTGCCCGCCGCGGTGAACCGGCCCCGGTACCAGACATCGCCGTGGTGGAAGCCGTACTCGTCGGCATAGAGCACCGGCGGCGCGGCCGGCTTGGTGGGATTGTTCGTGGTCGACTTGTCGGCCAGTGCCCAGCGCCCGTCGTCGAAGCCCGGGTCGGCCTCCGGCGTCGCCCCGGTGAACCGCCAGTTCGTCAGCTCCGGCAGCGTGACCGGCCGCGGCCCGGGCAGCACGCCCGACACCGGACGGCCGTTCCAGGTGACGAACCGCGCGGCGCCGGCCCAGACCCGCAGTGGAGTGTCGGCTGCCAGGTCGCCGGTGATCTCCAGCCGGCCGTGATCAGCGCGGACCGTGCGTACCAACTCCGGACCGCGCACCAGGACCGGGCCGGCCGAGGTGTCGGTTCGCCAGAACTCGGCGGCCACCTCGTCGGTGGCGAGCAGGAGCAGCAACGGCGTGCCGGATTGCGGCGTGATCAATACTTCGGCCAGGCCGTCGTGCTGGTAGTTCAGCCGCAGGTCACCGCGCTCGGTGTCCCAAGCGGACTCGACGGCTCCGGACAGGACGCGCACCTGGGGTGCGTCGGCGAAACGCAGCACGGTTTCGCCGTCCTGCCCGGCGCGCCCGTACAGCAGCGCGATGTCCCGGTCACCGATCCGGGCATGGGTCATGATCTCCGAGGTGGAGTACTGGAGTCTTTGAGAATCCATCCGGTAGCCGGCCACGAGGGTCTTGGAGTCCCGGCCGGCCAGGGTGATCGCGGTGCCGGGCTGCTGCGGGACGCTGGGGTAGACCTCGCCAGCCGTCTCCGGCGTGTCGAACGCGTCCACCACGACGAAACTGCCGGACGCCGCGGGGTTGCGGGTGCCGGTCGCGACGATGGTCAGCGTGTGCTGGCCCGCTGCGAGGTTGTCGGCGGAGTAGAGCACCTGCTGGAACTGCTTTGTCGCCGCGTAGGTGTCCACAGTGGATACTTTGGCGCCGTCCAGGAGCACGTCGGCGATGCCGTGGTTGGCGTCCAGCGAGGAGACCCAGCGCACCGACGGGCCGGTGAACGTGAGTGAGACGCTCTCGCCGGCGTTGGCGCTGAACGACTCCGTGTCGCGGTAGTCGCCGGCCGTCCACGGCTGGCCGGACGCGTGCTGCCAGCTCGCACCGGTGTAGGTCAGGGCGGTGTCGGTGTCGTCATGGGTGAACGTGCCGTCCACGCCGAGGTCGACCCTGAGGTGGGTGGCGTTGGTCGCGGTGGACGTGCTGTCCCGGTGCCGCAGCACGTAGAAGTGCGTGTTGTCATCGGGGTTGACCCGGGTCGTGGCGATCACCGCCGGATCGGTGGTGGGCGCCGCGCCGGCGGGGTCGGTCTTGGTCAGCGGCGCCACTGCGGACACGAAGTAGCCCTGCCGCTTGAGCTCGTCGTACTTCGTCGTCAACTGGCGGGTCTCGGTGATCGCCGCGCCATAGTCGTAGGAGGTGTAGACCACGCCCGGGTCGGCCAGCCAGCCCCACGAGGTGCCGCCGAAGGTCATGTAGAAGTTCTGCGCGGTCGCCCCGCTGGCGACGTTGTTCTTGTAGAACACCTTCTCGAAGTCCGGCCCGATCAGCTGCCGGCAGTTCTCGTAGCCGGGACCGCCCCACGGGTCGAACGCGCCGCCCTGGTACTCGGCGGTGAACACCGGCACGTCGTCGCGCAGCCGGGTCAGCGTGTCCACGCCGCGCCACTGTGTGGGGTTGCTGCAGTTGAATCCTTGCGGGTAGCTGTCCCGCGTCGGCACCGGCACCGAACCCGGGCCGGTGGCCCAGGTCGACGGGCCGCAGCAGTAGTTGTGCATGACCGGCACGGTGATCCCGTCGGCGCGGATCTGCTCCTGCAGTTGGGTCATGTGGGCCGGGTCGCCGTTGTTGCCGTACTCGTTCTCGGCCTGGTACAGCAAGACACTGCCGCCGCCGGTGGTGAGCTGGTGCCGCGCGATGATCGGGTCGATGTGCCGCAACCATTCCTGGTACGCCGCGGTGTAGTCGGGCGCGCTGGACCGGGCCCGGCCCTGCTGCGTCGCCAGCCACCCGGGGAAGCCGCCCGAGTCGGTCTCCGCGTTGATGTACGGGCCGGGCCGGGCGATCACGTAGAGCCCGACCTCCTCGGCGATCTTCAGAACCCGCTCCACGTCCCGAATTCCGGAGAAGTCGTACACGCCGGGCGCGGGCGAGTGGTACGCCCAGTCGAAGTAGATCGAGGTGGCGTTGAACCCGGCCGCCTTCATCTTCTGCAGCACGTCCCGCCACAGGTCCGGGCTCGGCAGCCGCCAGTAGTGGAACTCGCCGGACCACAGGTAGATCCGCCGGCCGTCCACCGTCACCGAGTAATGGTCGAATCCGACCGTGTGGGCGACGGGCGGGCTCGGCGGTGGTGCGGCGGCGGCCGGTGTGGTGACCAGGGCCGCGGTGAGCGTGGCGGCGAGGGCGATGGCGACGGGTCTCACGAGCGCTCCTCCATGAGGGCCTGGGGGAGTGGGGT
>NZ_DASYTH010000128.1:0-37995 GCF_036002505.1 Actinophytocola sp.
GGTTGACATTCCCACGGGGAACATCCGGCACGAGCAGACCGGC
Source organism: Actinophytocola sp. (assembly GCF_036002505.1). Taxonomy (GTDB): domain Bacteria; phylum Actinomycetota; class Actinomycetes; order Mycobacteriales; family Pseudonocardiaceae; genus DASYTH01. Next base: position 44 of record NZ_DASYTH010000128.1, read on the forward strand.
GAGCTGCCGATCGCCACGGGAATGACGCCGGACGGGTCGAAAACCTACATGGCCGACTTCCTCGGCGGTGCGGTGTCGTGCATCTCCAACCAGCCCACGGAGAACAAGTGCGTCACCGGCAGCACCACCGCGCACACCAAGCAGATCGACCTGTGGGGTAGCTACGACCCGGTGGCCGGTGCCTCCGGACCGTTCGGCGGCCTGCCGATCCAGCTACCCGTGGCGCCGGACAACTCGGCCCTGCTCGTGGCGAACACGTTGACGTCCAACATCACCGTGATCGACCCGAAGACGGACGAGATCGTCAAGTGGCTGCCCTGCGACGCCGGATGCCACGGCATCAACTTCGGCGCCAAGAAGGGCGGCGGCTACTACGCCTACGCCTCCAGCAAGTTCGCCAACACCCTGGCCGTGATCGACACCGATCCGAACCAGGACGGCAACCCGGAGGACGCGGCCGTGGTCGGCAAGTTCGTGCTCGACGGCACCGCGGCGACGCCGAAGGACGGAACCATCACCAAGTGGGCCGGCTTCGGCGGGCAGGGCGTGCTGCCCATCCCGCTGGCCTACGAGGGCTGGGTGCAGCGCGTGCCCAGCAACGCGGTCAACGACCAGTTGACCTGCCGCCAGCGTCACCCGGTGACGTTCCAAACCGACTGCTAGACAACGGTTTCGCGCGGGTCGGGGCCACCGCTCCGACCCGCGCGGACCGCGGAGGAAACCGTGCACATCCCGAAACTGCGCTGGCTGCTCGCCGCCGGCCTCACGGCGGCCTTGCTCCTGCCCGGCCCGGCCACGACCCCACTGTCCACTCCCGACCCGGTTGTTCCGGCGCCGGTCGCCGCCGCGGCGCCCACCAGCGGCGGCGGTGAGGACCTCGGCGACGGCACCCGGACCGCCGAGTGGCAGCTCGCCGACGGCGAGAAGGTGTTCAACCTGCGCCTCGCACCGCTGGCCTGGGCGGTCAAGCCCGGTGTGGTGAAACAGGCCTTCGCCATCAACGGAACCGTGCCGGGCCCGGTGATCCGGGTCAACGAGGGCGACAAGCTGCGCATCAACGTCAAGAACGACCTGCCCGAGCCCACGTCGCTGCACTGGCACGGGATGGTGCTGCCGAACAGCCAGGACGGCGTGCCCGGGCTCACCCAGCTGATGATCGACCCCGGCCAGACCTACACCTACCGGTGGACCGCGGTGAGCACCGGAACCCATTGGTACCACTCACACATGGGCGGCGAGCAGGAGGGCCGCGGGGTGTACGGCGCGCTCGAGGTGGTGCCCCGGCTCGGCGACATCCCGGCCGACCGCGACTACCGGATCATGATCGGCGACGGCGCGCTCGGCTTCGTGTTCAACGGCAAGAGCTTCCCGGCCACCGCGCCGCTGCGCGCCAAGGTCGGCGAGCGGGTGCGGTTCCGGCTGATCGGCACCGGGCCGGAGATGATCCACCCGATCCACCTGCACGGCGGGTTCTTCGAAGTGGTCGCCCAGGACGGAAACCGGCTGCCGTTCCCGCAGCGGATGGACACGGTGCTGGTCGGCGTCGGGCAGACCTTCGACATCGTCTACACGCCCCCGGTCGCGGGCAAGTGGATGCTGCACTGCCACATCTTCTCCCACTCGGAGACCAACGAGGGGATGAGCGGCCTGGTCAGCATCCTCTACGTGGACCCGCCGTCCATCCCCATCCCGGAGCTGCTCGCCCCGCCGCCATCCCAGCCTGAACCATCCCAGCCTTCCCAGCAGGCGCCCCCGCTTCCGCTGCCCAGCCTCCCGCTCCTGCCTCTCGAAGGGATCACCCATGTCCACTAGGCTCCGCGCCCTGGCCGTGCTTCTCCTTGCCGGCGTGGGAATGCTGGCGTTCACCCCGCTCGCGGCCGCCCACGTCACGGTTACCGCGGACGATGCGGCGTCCGGGCACGCCGTCCGGGCCGTGTTCCGGGTACCCAACGAGCGGGATGACGCCTCGACGGTGCGGCTGCAGATCACGTTCCCCGAGGAGCATCCACTCGGGAACGTCACGATCGCGCAGACCCCGGGATGGACGGCGACCGTGGAGAAACAGTCCATCACCTGGCAGGGAGGGGCGATCAAACCGGGCGAGTTCGCCGAGTTCCCGGTGTCGCTGAGCCTCCCGCACGGCGTCGACCGGCTGGTGTTCAAGGCTGTTCAGTCCTATTCAGACGGTCAGGTGGTGCGCTGGATCGAGGAGCCCGCCGACGGCGCACCCGAGCCCGAGCACCCGGCGCCGGTGCTCGCGCTCTCTGCCGGCCACGGTGCGTCCACTGTGGATATGTTCGCCCGTGCGGCGGGAATCGCCGGAGTGGTCACCGCGTTCGGCGCACTGGCCGCCGTGGTGCTGCTGGGTCGCCGGCGGGTGACGCGACCGCCCGCCGTCCCAGCGCACCGCACGGCCCGGGAGAAAGCGCGGGTCTGACATGCGGACAACCGTTGCGGCCGTTCTGGTCGCGGTGTGCACGATGCTGGCCGTGCCCGCGCCGGCCTGGGCACACGCATTGCTGGTGTCCACCACGCCGGGCAACTGGCAGCTGATCGACGCCTCACCCGGGTCGGTGTCGATGCGGTTCTCCGAGCCGGTGGACCTCGGGCTCGCGCAGGTGCGGCTGATCGGCCCGCGGGGCAACGACATCGCCGGAGCCGGCCGGCCGGAGCACCCCGAGGGCAGACCGGACAGCCTCATGATCACGGTGCCGGAGACGCTGGCCAACGGCACGTACACGGTGGCCTGGCGGGTGGTCTCCGCCGACACGCACCCGGTGCAGGGCGCGTTCACGTTCAGCGTCCGGGAGGCGACCGGCCCGGCCGCGGTCGCGCTGGACGACCCGTCGGCGGGGTCGGCGACCGCGACCGGCCTGTACGGGCTGGCCCGCTGGCTCGCCCTGGCGGGGTTCGCGTTGCTGGTGGGCACCGCGCTGTTCGTCGCGGTGTGCTGGCCGGGCGGCCTGGCCCGGCGCGGCACCCGCCGGCTCATGGTCGCCGGCCTGGTCACCGCGTTCGGCGCGAGCGTGGCCACCCTGCTGCTGTACGGGCCGTACGTGGGCGGCGGCTCGCTGGCCGGCACGCTGGGCGGCCGGATCGGGCCGATTCTCCTGGTGCGCCTGGGTTTGCTGGCCGGCATCGGGTTCGCGCTGATCCGCTTCCCGGCCGCCGGACCGTCCACACGGGACAGAGTGCGGCCCGGAGCGCTGGTGCTGACCGGGACGGCGGCGCTGGCGAGCACCTGGAGCCTGGTCACCCACAGCGCGGGCAGCGGCCTGGAGTGGCTGTCGGTGCCGGCCGACGTGATCCACCTGTCGGCCGCCGGGGTGTGGGTCGGTGGGTTGCCGGTGCTGCTGGGCGTGCTGCTGCGGTCCGGTGACGTCGCCGCCATGCGCACGGCCATCCCGCGGTTCTCCACGATCGCCGGCTCCTGCGTCGGAATCCTGGTGGCGACCGGGATCTATCAGAGCTGGCGCGAGGTCGGCACGTTCCCGGCGCTGTTCAGCACCACCTACGGGGTGCGGCTGATGGTCAAGTTGGGGCTGGTCGCGGTGCTGCTGTCGATCGGCGCGCTGGCCCGGTTGTGGGTGCGCCGGCAGTACGGCGCCGGCCCGGCCACCGTCGCGGCGAAGCGGCGGGCCCGGCGCGGGCCGGAGCACAGCGAGATCGGCCGGTTCCGCAAGCTCGTCACCACCGAGACGGTGCTGGCCGGGCTGCTGCTCGGGATGACCACGGCGCTGATCAGCACCGAGCCGGCGCGGGCCGAGCTGGACCGGCTGCGCAATCCCCCGCGGTCGGCCGCCGCCGAGGGCCCGCTCTCGCTCGCGGTTCCGTTCGACGCCGGCGGACCGACCGGCAAGGGGCAGATCGCGCTCGCGTTCGCCCCGGCCAGGACCGGCCGCAACGAGCTGCACCTCGCCGTGCTCGACCCGGCCGGGACGCCGAAGCAGGTGCCCGAGGTCCGGGCCGAGCTGCGGCTGCCCGAGGCCGGGATCGGGCCGATCGCGCTGCCGCTGACCACTACCGCGCCGCCCCGCTACGTCCGCAGCGGGCCGACGCATTACAGCGCGCCGGAGGTCACCGTGCCGATGCCCGGGCGGTGGGAGCTGGCCATCGTGGTGCGCACCTCGGAGATCAACCAGACCACCGTCCGGGTTCCGGTAAACATCTCGTAACCCGGCGTAGCCGCAAACCTCACCGCCTCGTTGATCCTGCGGTGAGGAGAAAGGTGGCAGGCCATGTACGGGTCCCTGACCATGGCAGCCGCAGATGCCCGCGGGCTACCCCCGGACGCGTTGGTGGACCTGCGAAAGCGGGTCATCGCCGCGGTGCAGTCCGGGGCGTCCCAGGCGGAGGTAGCGCGGTTGTTCGGCGTGTCCCGGCAGACGGTCGGCTCGTGGGTGCGGGCCTACCGCAACCGCGGCGAGGGGTCGCTGCGGCCGGGGCGGCGCGGGCGGCGGCCGGGTGAGCAGCTCGCGCTGACCACCGAGCAGCAGCTCTGGGTGGCCCGGACGGTGATCCGTCGGACCCCGGACGAGATCGGGTTGCTGTACCAGGTGTGGACCCGGCAGGCGGTGGCCGAGCTGATCAACCGCGAGTTCCGGGTGGTGCTCGGCGTGACCACGATCGGCAGCTACCTGTCCCGCTGGGGCTTCCCCAACCCCCAGGACCTGCTGCAGAACCTGCGCAGCCGCAACGCCCTCGCGGTCACCGGCGCACCGGCGGGCCGGCCGGCATGGATTCCCGGCGCCGAGGCCATGTGGATCGGCTACGACACTCCACAGTGGACAATCGGGCGGAAGCCCGGCTGGCCGGACGCCAGCGTGCTGGTGGCAGTCTCCAACCGCGGCGCCACCTATTTCCTGCCCTGCGCCGACCCGTTCGACGGCTGCGAGCTCCGCGGCTTCCTCGAGCGTCTCACCGGCCAGGTCCGCCGGCGCCTCAACCTGATCGTGTGCTGGCAACCCGTCCGCAACCGCCCGGAACTCGACGCCTGGACCGCCGCCAACGCCACCATCGCGACCCTCCGTTGCCTGGCCCCGGGCTGAGAGGTGCTCACGGCTCCGGCCGCGCACCGATCAGCAGCAGGCAGAGCACGGCGACCGCGGCGACGATGCCGGCCACGATCAGCATCGGGTCGAGGCGCTCACCCACCACCGCGGCGCTGGCCTGGGCCGGTACGTCCGCGGTGCTGGTGATGGGTGGATCTTTGCTTGGTTGAGCCGGAACCGGTGCCGCCGGTGGCGCGGCCGCGGTGGTCGTCACGATGGGCCGCCGGGTCGCCGGTTGCTGGGCCGGCGCCGGAGGTGGCGCGGCGGTGGGGGTGTCCGCCGCCAGCCCGACGACCTGCGCGCGCATGTCGGGGTGCACCGAGCAGTAGTAGGCGTAGGTGCCGGGCACGGTGAAGGTGAACGTCCAGCTCTGGTTGGTCTGCAGCAGCGGCGATCGGAACGACGCCGGCCCGCTCGAGGTCACCACGTCGTGCGCGGCCTCGTCGTGGTTGGTCCAGGTGACCGAGTCGCCGGCGCGCACCGTCAGGGTGGCCGGCGAGTAGGCGTACCGCTCCATCATCACGTGCTGCGTGGCCGCGACGGCCGGCTGCGGGGCGAGCAGCGCGACACCGGGCGCGAGCAGCAGCCCGAGCGCGAGGGCCGCCCTCACCGGGCCAGCTCCAGAGCCGCCTCGACGTGCAGCCGGCGCGGAAAGCCGTTCGTGTCAAGGACTCCGTGCGCGGCGAGCACCACGGTGTCCAGATCCAGGTGGACCACCCGGGCCCGCATCGGCAGGTCGTGGTCCTCGTGCCGGACCCGAACCGTGCCGCGGAGGTCCAGCCGGCGCGGGCGGTCCGGCGCCACCACCGCGGTGAACCGGATCGTGCGGTGCCGCGCCGCCCACAGCCCGGACGAGCCGCTGACCACCCGGCGCAGCAGCGGAACGTTGGTACGCAACGACTTCGCCGAGATGTCCAGGCTCAGTGTGCTCGGCTCGCCGACCTCGAGGCAGCCGCGGACCGCCCGGAACCGGCCGCGCAGCAGCGGCCGGCCGAGCACCCGGACCGCGACCTCGAGCACGTACCGGTCCAGCCGCAGCTCGTAGCGGCCCGGCGGCGGCAGCGCGCCGGTGACCGCGGGCAGGACCGCGGTGTCGGCCTCGGTGGTGACGGCCACGGTGTCCTCCTCGGGGCAGAATGGGGGTGGTGGCCCGGCCGACCTCTCTTCGGCCGGGCCACCGCGGGGAATTCAGCAGGTGGCCTGCGCGGCCAGCGGCGCGACCACGGCCTCGATCATCGCCGTGTGCGTCGCTACATACTGGTCGGCCGCCAGGATGTCGGTGACCTGCTGGAGCGGCGAGCGCTCCAGGTGCGCGCTGTTGATGTGCGCGATCAACGGCGCCAGCGCGTCCTTGACCGCCTGATCACCGGTGCCGTCGTACAGCGGTTGGAGCAACTGCTCCACCCACACCGTGTGGGTCAGCACGTACTGGTTGATGCTCAGAATGTCGGTGACCTGGTCGAGCGGACCGCGCTCGAGGTGCGCCGACTTCACGTGCGCCATGAACGTGTCCAGCACCTGCTTCGACACGCACTTTCCGGTGCCGGGCGGGGTGGTGGGCGGCGGATCGGTGCCGCCGCCCTGGACGGTCACCGTCGCCTTCATGTTCGGGTGGATCGAGCAGTAGTAGGCGTAGGTTCCCGCCTTCGTGAAGGTGTAGCTGAACGACTGTCCTGTTTGGAGGGTCGGGGAGGTGAACTTCTCCGGCCCGTCGGAGACCACGACGTTGTGCGGCGCGCTGTCGTGGTTGGTCCAGGTGACCGTGTCCCCGACGGTGATCGTCAACGTGGCCGGGCTGTAGGCGAAGTTCATGATCGCGACCGAGGTGCTCGACGCCGCCGCGGCGGGTTTCGCCTCGGCCGGTGCCGCCGCGGCGCCCGGAGCGGCCTGCGCCGGCGCCGGAACCACGTTGCCCAGATCCGGCACGACCCCGCTGAGATCTCCCGGCAGTATCCCGGTCACCGCCTTGTCGTCCACCCCGACCTGCCGCGCCGGCGCCGAGTCGGCGAGCCGCAACGAGGCCAGGCTGATCAGCGTGCCGGCCAGGGCGACCACCGCGAGCACCAGCAGGAGGCGGCGTCGGGGTGGCACGGAAGCCGGCGTCGGCGGGGACGCCTCCTCCTCTGCCACCCGCTCGGCCACCAGGGTGGCGGCATTGGACTGATTCATGCAGGGCACTCCTTCCGTATCCGATTCATCAACGGCCGGGACTGGCCGTGACGAGGAAGCTCGCGGCGATCAGCACGAACACCACGAGCACGGTCTCGGCGGCGACCGAGTAGACGAACGGCCGGACGGTGGCCGCGTCACCGCGGAGCACCACGGCGAAGTCCAGCCGGCGGGCCACCCAGCCGCGGCTGGCCTGCGCGACCAGCAGCACCAGCGCGACGATGCCGACCTTGACCAGCAGCAGCCGGCCGTAGCCGGTGTGCAGGACGGCTTCGACGGAACCGAGCACCTGCAGGGCGAGCACCACGCCGGCGATCACGATGAGCCCGACGGAGATCATCGCCAGCCGGGAGTACCGGGGCACCACCGTGCCGAGCTCGTCCGGGCGGCGCCGGGGCAGCACGCCGAACAGCAGCATGGCCAGACCGCCGATCCACAGGCAGATGCCGACGAGGTGGACGAGGTCGGCGACCTGCGCCCAACCCGGGCTGGGCGCATCCGTGGCATGGCCGGTCATGCCGCTGGTGCGGAGCAGCCCGAGCCCGACCGCGCCGGCCCCCACCCGCCAGGCGAGCGACCGGGCCGACCGCGCGCCGCCGCGCAGCAGCCCGGCGAGCACCACGCCGGCCAGCACCCACAGCAGCGCCCGGGCGAACCACACCCGTCCGAAGTGGACATCGAGAACCTGGCTCAGCAGAGCGGTGTCGAACGCGTCCGCGACCGGCCGGCCGGAGGCCCACACGCCCTCCAGCCCGATGGCGGCGACCGTACCGATGATGCCGAGCACCCAGCCGGTCCCGACCAGGCGGCGCGCCCCGGCCACCCCGGCGCCGGCCGGCCACACCGCGGCCAGGAACGCCAGGCCGCCCAGGAACACCGCGGTGCCGAGGTAGTCCAGCCCGCGGGCCAGCACGTACGCCGCGTGCGCCCAGGACACGCTCACGTCGCCCCCTCGCAGGCTCGGTCGCGCCGCGAGCGGGCGCCCTGTGACATTGATTCGCTCGCAAGCTCGCTCATGACGCCCCCTCGCAGGCTCGGTCGCGCCGCTCGCGGACGCCCTGTGACATTGATTCGCTCGCAAGCTCGCTCATGGCCCCGGCTCCGGCGGGCAGGTGCCGAGCAGGGCGTCCAGCGGCAGCGGGGTTCCGGCGGGGTCAGCGGGAACAGCCGGCAGCGCGCTGACCGGAAGCGGCAGGCCGATCGCGCCGGTCACGCCGCCGACCGCGGACAGCAGCGTGTCGAGCACGCCGGAAACCAGCCCGGGCTGGCAGATCGGCGGGGGTGAGGCCGGCGTCGTCGTCGTGGTCGGCTGGCTCGGGTGCGGGTGCGCGGCCGACGTCGTGGTGGTGACGCGTGGAAGCTGCGTGCCGGGCACGACCTGCCGCGGCACCGCCGGGTTGGCCGGCGCCGGCTGGCCGGGCGGCGTGGTGGTGGTCACCGGCGCCGTTGTCCGGATGGCCGGCGGTCTCGTCGCGATCGCCTGGCCACCTCCCGGTGCCGGCTGGTCACCGAAGATCGGCCGCACACCGAAGCCCGAGGCGTAGCCGACGACCACGACCACCGACCCGACCAGGCTCGCCGCGACGACAGTCTCCCGGCTGAACAAGCGCCTACTCACGAGTCAAGAGTCGATCAGACGTCCTCTTACCGGGCGTCACCGTCCGATGACCGCTCGGTAAATTCAGCCTCCCCGGAACGGAGTAGCGCCGGTGAGGCTATTCGTCGGCGAGATGGTGCTCCACTCGCTCCACCTTGGCCCGCAGCTGGCCGGTGTGCCCGGGCCGGATGTCCGCCTTGAGCACCAGGCTCACCCGCGGCGCCTGCGCCTGCACGACCTCGACGGCGCGTTTCACCACCTCCATGACCTCGTCCCAGCTGTTGCCCTCCAGCGTCGTGAACATGGCCGTGGTTTCGTTGGGCAGCCCCGACTCGCGAACCACCCGGACCGCGTCGGCAACCGCCTTGCCCACGCTGTCCGACTCTCCGCCGAGCGGGCTGACACTGAACGCGACGAGCACGCGATCCTCCCTGGGTCCAGGTGGCGATGTGCAGGCAGACTCCTGGATACCCACTGGTAGCTTCAAGCCCCATGAGCCCGCGACCGCTGCCGTTCGACCCGATCGTTCGCGCGGCCGAGCTGTGGACCGCGCGCATCGGACCGTCCACCACGATGGCCGCCGTCACCAGCATCATGCGCGTCCAGCAGATCCTGCAGTCCGCTGTGGACGGCGCCCTGAAAGCACACGGCCTCACCTTCGCCCGCTACGAGGCGCTGGTGCTGCTGGTGTTCTCCCGCCGCGGCAGCCTCCCCATGCGGGTCATGGGCGAGCGCCTCCAGCTCCACCCCACCAGCGTCACCAACATCGTCGACCGCCTCGAAGCCGACGGCCTGGTCAAGCGCACCCCGCACCCCACCGACCGGCGCACCACCCTGGCCGAGATCACCGACCCCGGCCGCGACCGCATGGCCGCCGCCACCGAAGCCGTCACCGGCATCGAGTTCGGCCTGCGCGGCCTCACCGACCGTCAGACCGCCGCCCTCACCGACCTCCTCGCCAAAGTCCGCAAAGCCGCCGGCGACTTCACCGACTAGCCGCAGCCATGTTGGCGTCTCACGTCGCCGTGTTGGCGCGCCACGTCGCCGTGTTGGCCTCTGGCGCGGGTGTGTTGGCTGGTGACGACGCCGCCGGACACCACTGACGACAACCCCCACGCACGCTCGGCCAACACGGCGACGCCACAAGCCAACGCAGCGACGCCACGAGCCAACATGGCGACGTCAGGGGCCAATACAGCGAATATCACGAAATGCGGCTGGGGTACCATGCCGCCGGCGAGCATTGGCGCGCAAGGGCCGATGCCATTTTCAGTGTGGGTGAGCTCAGAATCGCCCTGATCGGATCGATCACGCTGAACACCTCCTCCTGGGCGGCGTCCATCGCCTCGGCAGCGCGATTCTGAGCGGCGTAGTTGGTTGGCGCGGCCTTGTCCAGCTGGGCTTTCGCGGCGACGACTTTGTCGCGCGCGGAGGTGTATTTTCCCAGGAATGTCAAGTACGCGACCTTTCCGACCTGGTCTGGCGCCGGGGGAAGAGCGGTCAGGCGGTCGATCGCTTTGGTCAGGTTTGCCGCGTAGTCCCCGAGGACCTTGCTGATGATTTGCTTGGCGGCCTTGGGGGTCTTGGGGAAGGGCGGTTGCGTCATCGCGTTGTTGTCCGCCGTGAAACCATTGACCGCGCCACAAAAACCGTCCATCCAGTGCACCGCGATGTCGATGCGCACCACCGGCGTGAAGGCTGTGGCGGACTGCACTTGTGTGGTACTTGTGGTGGTCGGCGCCGGTGAGTCACTGACGGACAACGAGAGCGGATTGTCGCCGCATCCGGCCAGCAACAGGCCGAGGCTCGTTCCGGCCGCGGCGAGCAGCATGATTGATCGATTTGTATTTCGTGTCATCACCGTTCACGCCCGGAATACCCAAAGGGTTGCCTCCTGGAATGGCATTACCCGGCCGAGGCTGCCACGGTCGTCGCAGCGCGGACGAAGGCGGCGAGCGCCCGCGACCGGCTCTGCTCCGGCCACGCGATCAGCATCGTGCTGGTGGGCGCGTCGAGGACTGGTACGCCGATCAGATCGCGGCGCAGTGGGCCGAGGACGGATTTGGGCTCCAGCGCGATCGTCCGGCCCAGCGTGATGAGCTGCATGAGCTCACCGGCGTCGTGCACCAGTGGCCCGGGGCCGAACTCGACTCCGGCGCCGGCCCAGCGGTCCTCCGGCTCGCCGGGCCAACGTGGCAGCGGCTCGCCGCGGAGATCGTTCAGCCGCAGGCTTTTCCGCCCGGCCAGCCGGTGCGTGCGCGGCAGGACCGCCAGCGGACGCTCGACCATCAGCTCCTCGGTGTCCAGCCCGCGCAGGCTGGCCGGCGGGCCGTGCAGAAACGCGACGTCGGCCTGACCGTCCCGCAGGTAGGCCAGGCGTCCGACGGTGCGGACGTCGATGTCCACCGGAATCGCGTCCGGGTCGGCTGCGTAGGCGGCCAGGATGTCCCGCAACAGGATGTCGCCGCACGGGGAGATGGTCAGCAGCAGCCGCGGGCTGGGCTGGCCGGCACGCCGGGCCTTGCGCGCCGCGGCCGCCACCGCGTCAAGAATGGGGCGGCTTTCCGCCAGCAGGACCTCGCCGGCCGCGGTGAGGGTGACGCGCTGGCTGGTGCGCTCCAGCAACGTCACGCCGAGGCGGCGCTCCAGCTGCCGGATCGCCCGGGACAGCGGTGGCTGCGTCACGCCCAGACGCATCGCCGCCCGGCCGAAATGCAGCTCCTCGGCCACGGCCACGAAGTAGGTCAGCTCCCGGGTCTCCAGCCGCTCCATACCCGCACGGTATCGACGGTGATCCGGTTTGTCTTTGCCGTCGCGCCGCCGGCGATGATGAGGTCTGTCCCATGACGAAGGTCGCTCTGGTCACCGGCGCGAACAAGGGCATCGGGTACGCGATCGCCGCCGGGCTCGCCGCCGGCGGGATGTCGGTGCTGCTCGCCGCACGGGACGCGGGCCGCGGGGAGCAGGCCGCGGCGGCCCTGCGCGGCGATGTGCACCCGGTCGTCCTCGACGTCACCGACCCGGAGTCCGCCCGCGCGGCGGCCGAGCACGTCGAAGCGCGCTTCGGACATCTCGACGTGCTGGTCAACAATGCCGGAATCACCGGCCCACGGGGTGTTGCCGCCGTTGACGCCGACGCGGTCCGCGCGGTGTTCGAGACGAACGTCTTCGGCGTGCTCACGGTGACCAACGCCCTGCTCCCCCTGCTGCGGCGCGCACCGTCCGCGCGGATCGTGAACCTGTCCAGCAGTGTCGGATCGTTCGGCCGCACCACGGATCCGGAGAGCCCGTTCGCCAGCCTGCCGCCGTCGGCCACCTATCCCGCGTCCAAGGCCGCGCTCAACGCCCTGACCGTCCACTACGCCAAGGAGCTCCGCGGCACCGGAATCCTGGTCAACGCGGCCGATCCGGGCGGCACCGCGACGGACATGACCAGGGCGTGGGGTTATCGGCTCGACCGCTCCCCGGCCCGGGCCGCGACGATCGTGGTCCGGTTGGCCACGCTCGGCCCCGACGGTCCCACCGGCGGCTTCTTCGACGAAAACGGCCAAGTGCCTTGGTGATCACCCCAATATGCGGCATCGTATTGCGGCAGACCGTAACGGTCTGCTGACACCTCGCGAAGTCGTTAGGTATGGCGGTGTTTCTGGGTCACCGCCCGGAATTGGGAGGACATGATGACCGAGGCGGTCCCCGCCGCGCCGGTTCCCGCGACGCCGATCAACGCGACGTCGATTATGGCCGCGGCGCCCGGCACCGGGTGGGCCAAGGTACGGGTGGCGGGGTTGCGGGCGTTGCGCACGCTGGTTCAGGGTGTGGCCGGAGCGGTTCCCTCGGCCGGGGTCGGCGCCGCGGTCCTCACCTCCGGCTACTGGACCACGCTGGCCTACTCCTGCCTCGCCGCCGGGGTCGGCGCGCTGGTCTCGTTCGGACAGAACATGCTGAGCTTCCTGCCGGACGAGGCCGCGAATTAGCTGTCCTCCCACTGGAACACCCGGGCGGCGAGCAGACCGAGCGCCAGGGTGAAGCCGAGCAGGACGAGGCCGGGGACGACGAGCGCCTCGGCGGACCTGCCGCGGACGAGGAAGTTCATCATCCCGTCGTTCATGTGCCGCAACGGAAAGATGTTGGACACCGTGCGCAGCCAGCTGGGGGCGGCGTCGATCGGGAAAAACGTGCCGGACAGGAACGCCATCGGCAGCACCACGATGTTGGCCGCGCCGGTGGCCGCCTCCTCGGTCTTGGCGAACGAGCCGACCAGCATGCCGATGGCGAAGAACGCGAGCACGCCGAGCAGGAAGACCGGGATCGCCAGCCACCAGGTGCCGGTGAGCTTGAGCCCGAACACCGGCAGCATCCCGATCAGGATGAAGATCAGCGCCTGCCCGATGGCGATCCCGAACGTGACCAGCAGGCGCGAGGTGAGCAGCACCGGAACGCCGACCGGAGCCAGCCGGACCCGGCGCAGCACCTGCTTTCGCCGCCAGGACACCAGGGTCAGCGCCGAGCCGAACACCGCGCTGGTGGCCACGCCCCAGGACATGATGCCCGGGGTGAGGAACTGGATGGCGCTCAGCGACGTGTCCTCCACCTGGGCGGCCTGGACCTGGTAGCGCGGCGCCTGCCCGGTGGCCGTCTGGTTGGCGGCCGCCACCGCGGCGCCGAGGATGCCGCGCACGATGCCCGCCTGCGTCTGGTCGCTGGCCGCGAACCGCAGCGTGACCGTGTCGCCCTGCTCGGCCACCATCGCCGGCAGGTCCCCGTCCTTCACCTTGGCCACCGCGCTGTCGACGTCGCCGTACCGCTCGACGTCGACCGCCCCGGTCTGCTCCAGCGCGACGAGCACCGGCCCGTCCCCCACCGCACCGATCTTGATCTTGCTGGAGCCGGCGTCGCGGAAGATCAACCCGAACACGACGAGGAACATCAGCGGGAAGACGAACGTGAAGAACAGGGTGGCCTTGTCCCGGTAGAAGCCCTTGAGCATGGCCACCGAGAGGCTCCGGAACGCGGTCATGCCCGGTACTCCCGCCCGGTGAGCTGAAGGAACACGTCCTCCAGCGTGGCCGTCCGCACCTGCAGCCCGCCGAGGCTGCCTCGTTCGGCGAGCGCGCCGAGCAGTCGCGCCGGCTCCCGCGTGGAGATGCTCAACGAGACGTCGTCCGCCGACACCGACTCCGCCCCGGGCAGCGCGTGTGCCGCGTCCACCGGCAACGCCCCCGGCTCCAGCAGCACATGCGTCGGCGCGTCCAACCCGCGCACCAGCGTGGCCGGTGCATCCATCGCGAGGATCCGCCCGTGATCCATGATCGCCACCCGGTCGCACAGGATCTCGGCCTCGTCCAGATAGTGCGTGGTGTACAGGATCGTCTTGCCCCGATCCTGGATCGCCCGCAGCACATCCCACAGGTTCCGCCGCGCCTGCGGGTCCAGCGCCGCCGTCGGCTCGTCGAGGAAAACGATATCCGGGTCGTGCACCAGCGCGCACGCGATCGACAGCCGCTGCCGCTGCCCGCCGGACAGCTGGCCCTCCCGGGTACCCGCCTTGTCCGCCAGCCCCACCAGCTCGAGCATCTCGTCCACCCGCGCCGCGCCCACCCCGTACAGCGAACCGAACGTCTGCAGCTGCTCCCGCGTGGTCAGCTTCTCGAAGAAGCTCGACGCCTGCAGTTGCACCCCGATCCGCGGCAGCAGGTCCAGTTTGCGCGGCCAGGGCTCCTGCCCCAGCAACCGGACCCGCCCGCCGTCCGGCTTCCGCAGCCCCTCGACGATCTCCAGCGTGGTCGTCTTCCCGGCCCCGTTCGGCCCCAGAATGCCGAAGAACTCACCCTCCAGCACCGAGAACGACACCCCGTCGACGGCTTTCAGGTCCCCGTACGCCTTCCGAAGATCCTCCGCCACGATGGCGGCTCCCCCGTTACCTGTCATGCGCCGGAACCTAGCCCATGCGGTCCCCACCGTCTTGGCATGTTGGCGCCTGGCGTCGATGTGTTGGCGTCTGGCGTCGGCATGTTGGCCGCTCGCGTCGCCTGGTTGGCGCGTGGCGCACACCGCGTCGGCAACTGGCGCCGCGTCGACGACCCGGCCGACCCACGCCACCCGTCGTGACCGGCCAACACACCGTCGCAGCGGGCAAACACAGCGACGTGAGACGCCAACATGCGGGGTCACGAAAGACGGCGGATGTGCGGCGGAACCGGGAGGTCGAGGCCAGCCAGTAGCGGGTCCCGTACCGGCTCATCGAACACCAGGCGGGCCGGAACCACCCCGGCCCAGTGCCCGAGCGCGGCGTCCGGGCTTTCGCCGTCGTCCGGCGGCCCCGTGCGAACCTTGACCGAAGCCTCCTCCAGCGACAGTGCCAGCAACGTGCTCGCCGCCAGCTCCTTCCGGTTCGGCTGGCGGGCATAGTCCCACTGCCCGGGAATGATGTGCTCGACCAGGCAGCGCAGGCCGAGGAGCTTCTCGTCGGGGTCGGTGACCTGGCGCGGCACCCCGAAGATCATGGCGCTCCGGTAGTTGATGCCATGCTCGAAGACGCTCCGGGCGACCACGATGCCGTCGAGGTGGGCGACGGTGACGCACACCTCCGCATCGCCTCCCAGGCTCGGGCTGGCGACCGAGCCGTGCAGGTACAGGGTGTCCTGGGTGACGCCGTAAACCGTCGGCACCACCATGGGATAGCCGTCGACGACGACGCCGAGGTGGCACAGGAATCCGGCCGCAAGGATCTCATCGAGCACGGCCCGGTCCGGGGTGCCGCGCTTCTTCATCCGGCCCAGCCGGGTGCGCGGAGTCGTCGAGAGGGCCGGAAGCGAGGAGCTCATGGCACCTTCGTACCGCAACCGCGGAGCGGATCGACGCTGGTTGACATTGATTTTCGACCGGCGTAGGACGGTGTCCGGCAAGCCACGGAGGCAGCGATGCGAGGACCGGACGACGAGCCGCGCGACGAGCGCGAAGGTGGCCGGGCGGCCGAGCGGCGCCGGGAGTTCCTCGAACAGCGGTTCGGACCATCCGAACTAGAACATTCGGGTGAATCTTCGGATGAAGCCGAAACGGAAGATGGCGAGCCCGACGACCCCTCATCCGCAGGGGCAGACACCCGGGACTGATCGCCGGCAGGGAACCGACACTCCCGGGACCCGGGAGGCGCCGTGCGAGGCCCACTCGATCAGGAATTGACGCGACAATTCGCGCCTGAAGGTGAATCACAAACCGAGCAGACAATCGAACGAATCCCGAACGGAAAGCCGCTGGCCAGGCTGCTGATGCTGCTGGACAGCGCGGGATTCGCCGGCACGTCCGAGGCCGTCATGGATCTGTCCATTCCAGACGCGCAGCGGCCGGACTACGAGACCAGTGCAGAGATGTTCCGTGCGGTGCCGGAAGGGCAGGCGCCACCGGCCACCGCCGTGGAGGACGTCGGCCAGGAGTATTTCGAGGTCGGCCAGCGGCTGGCGGGTCCGCCGGTGGCAGGTCCGCAGTGGCGGTCGCTGGGTCCGACGACAATTCCCAATGGCCAGACGTACGGATCAGGCCGGGTCAATGTGAGCGGCCGCATTTCCGCCATTGCCGTGGACCCGGGCAATCCCGCGCACGTGCTCGCCGGCGCGGCCCATGGCGGAGTATGGGAGAGCCGCGACCGCGGGACAAGCTGGGCACCGCGCACCGACTACGCCGCCACGCTCACCGTCGGGGCGCTGGCGTTCGATCCGGTCACCCCGTCGACCGTCTACTGCGGAACCGGCGAGGGCAACTGGTGGTCGTGGCTGGGCGCGGGCGTGCTCCGTTCCACCGACGGCGGCACCACCTGGTCGACCCGATGCACGGCACCCTTTGTCGGGCAGGGCTTCTACGACCTGATGATCGACCGGGCGAACACCAGCCGCCTGCTCGCGGCCACCACGGGCGGGTTGTACACGTCGGCGGATGCCGGAGCCACCTGGACCCAGGCGCGTTCCGGTCCCACGTGGTCGATCAGCATGGCCGGCACGGAGGTTCTCGCGGCCGCCCAGGGCGGGCTGGTGCGCTCCACCGACGGCGGGGTGAGCTGGGCCGCCGTGACCCTTCCCGGCGCGCCCGGTTCGTTCGCCCGGCTGGCCGTCGCGATCGCGCCGTCGAACAGCGCGGTGGCCTACGCCTGGGGAGCGGCAGGGTCGAGCAGCTACCTGTGGCGGCGGGCCTCCGGCACCTGGACCGCGGTCGGCTCGCCGCCGGGCGCGTCGGCCGGGCAGGCCTGGTACGACTGGTTCCTCGCGGTCGCCCCGGACCGGGACACCCAGGTGTACTGCGGGGCGATCGACGCGCACCGCGGTGAGCTGTCCGGCAGCACCTGGACCTGGACGGACATCAGCAGCCGGACCGCAGGCGACTCGATCCACCCCGACCAGCACGCCATCGCGTTCGAACCCGGCCGCCCGGACACCGTCTACATCGGAAACGACGGTGGTCTGTACCGCAGCCCCGACCGCGGGAACACGTGGCAGCACTGCAACAACGGTCTGGTGATCACCGAGTTCGAGTACATCGCGCAGGACTTCGGCTCGGCCCGGTTCGTCGTGGGTGGCACGCAGGACAACGGGACGGAGCGGTGGACCGGATCGGCGGTGCTCACCCACATCGCCGACGGCGACGGCGGCGACTGCGCGGTCAACCGGGTCGACCCGCGAACGGTCTTCCACACCTACTACGGGATGTCCCTGGAAAGGTCCACCAGCCGCGGCGATTTCGGTACCTGGGCGAACATCCGCCCGCCGGTTCCGGCCGGCGAAGGCAGCCTGTTCTACCCGCCGTTCGAAACCAGCGCCACGAACGGGGACACCGTCGCGATGGGCGGCGACGCCGTCTACGTGTCCCGCAACAACGGCACCGCCTGGACCAGGCTCGCCTACCCCACCGCGGGCCGGTCCAGCGCGATGCACATCCCGGACGCCGACAACGTCTACATCGGACGGACCGACGGGCAGATCTTCCACTCCCGCTGGAACGGCTCGGCCTGGGGCGCGCTCACCACGCTCACCACGCCCCGGCCGGCCGCCGTCGTCAGTGACCTCATCGGTGGCGCGGCGCGGATGTGGGCCACGTACCGGACCGTCGGCGGCGGGCGGGTCTACCGCTCCGACAACGGCGGCACGAGCTGGACCGACTGCACCGCGGGCCTGCCCGCCCTGCCGGTCAACGCGATCGAGGTGGACACGGCCAATGCCAACCGGGTCTGGGTCGCCGCCGACCTCGGTGTCTACCAGAGCCTGACCGGCGGCACGAGCTGGGCGGACTACGCCAACGCACTGCCCAACTGCTACATCGGCGACCTGGTGTTCCACCCGCACGCGCGGGTGCTGCGCGCCGGCACCCGCAACCGGGGCCTGTGGGAGATCCCGGTGGACGGCTGGATGACGCAGCCGGTGTGCGGGGTGCAGTGGACGGGCACCCTCGCCGGCAACGCCACGGGCCGGTGGTTCACCTACGGCTGGCCGGCCACCTGGCATGTGCTGTGGACGGTCATGCCGACCACACCCCGGCCCGGGTCGCCCCAGGTGACCTGGAGCGTGGCGGTCGAGCGCGCCAGCGCCGAGTACGCCACCTACTGGATCACCGTCCAGAACCTCACCCCCGACCCTGTGACGTTCGAGGGCCGGTACTGCATCCTCAGCCGCTACTGAAACACCGGAGAATCCCATGTGGACGAACGTGCAATTCACCGGCACCCTCGCCGGCAACGCCACCGGCCGGTGGTTCACCTACGGCTGGCCCACCACGTGGCACGTGGTCTGGTACATGATGCCGACCTCGCCGCAGCCCGGCGCACCCGAGGTCGACTGGGACGTCGCCGTCGAGCGCGCCAACACCACCCAGTGCACCTACTGGCTCACGGTCAAGAACCTCACCGCCAACCCGGTGACGTTCGAGGGCCGCTATGCGGTGCTCTCCTAACCGGAACGGGGTAACACAGTCATGCGTATCACCATCTCGATCGACGGCGCCCCGGCGGTGGACACCAGCGTGCCGGAGGCGGCCACCACCGGCGCGGTCGCGGCGACCGACGCCGGACCCGCACCGGCGGCCGCACCGGGCACCGGAGCTCCGCCGGTGGGCGGCCCCGGAATCTCGGCCCAGGACGCGGTGACCGGCGAGTCCGCAGTGGACGCCGGGCCCGCACCGGCCGTCCCGCCAACCGAAGGAGGAGACCAGTGATCGAGCTGTTTCCCGTCACGGCGGGACTCCTGATCGGACTGGCGCTCGGCGTGTTGCGCCCGTCCTGGCGCGCCCCGCTGGGCGCCGGCCTTGCCGTCGTGCTCGGCACGCTGGCCACCGTCCTGTCCGGCGAGTACCGCATCAGCTGGGAGTTCCTGCTGATCGACATCCCGCTGGTGGCGGGGGCCGCGGCGCTGAGCTATCCCGGTGCCCGGGCGCTCCGCCTGCACCTGCACCGCCGGCCCACGCCGCCGTGACGGTGCCTCTCATTTACCGCGAGTCCCCAGTTCCAGCACCCGAGTTCGCAGTTCGGAACCGGGAACTCGGTTGCCTGAAGTGGGGACTCGCGGGTCTGAACCGGGGACTCGCGGGTTTGGGCCCTCAGGCCGCGGTGATCGCGAACACGTGCAGGTCCCCACCGTCCACCGAGTCGGGCAGGGTCACCTTGGCCACCTGCTTGGTGGCGTCCAGGGTGATCGGCGCGGTGGCGAACACGTAGGTGACGATCATCTGCTTGGTGCCGCCGACCGCATTGCGGTACGGGGTTTGTGCGGCAATCCGGTTGTTGAACGATATGGGCTGGCCGCCGGCGCCGAGGGTCCAGTCGGAGAAGCCGATCTGGGCGTTCTGCGTGGTGCCGTCGGTGTAGGTGATCACCAGCGTGCCGCTGGCCCGGCCGTTCGTCGCGCCGCCGAGGAACGCCAGCCGGGTGGCTCCGGCCGGCGCGTCGGGCAGGTTGACGGTCTGGCCGGCGACGAGCACGTTGTCCTGGTCGGCCACCGGAACCTGCGGCCAGGTATACGAGATTCCGTCCACCACCACGGTTCCACCGCGGGTGATGCCGGCCGCGGCCAGCGCGTTCGCGGACAGGCTGAACCCGACGAGGTCGTAGTTGCCCACCGCCATGTTGTCGTCCGGCGAGGTGCCGACGTTGTTGAACGCCGCGCGGAGGCTCCCCGGTTCGGCCGCCAGCACCTGGAACGTCGCGCTCGCCAGAGACGCGCCGCCGGAGCCGGTGAAGGCCACCGGAATCCGGTACGTGGTCTGCTCGGCGCCGGGGTCGACGCTCACCGTCACCGGCACGGTTGCCTTGCCCGCGGCCGGGATCTCGACCTCACCACTGGCCGGGGTCACGTGCAGCCCCGCCGGCGGAGAAGCGGTCCACCGGACGGTGGCACCGGCCCCGGTGAAGTCCTGCGCGCCGATCGCCGCCTCGCCGCTCCCACCCGCCGGGATCACCAGCCGGCTCGGGCTGACGAACCCGCGCTGCCCGGTCTCACCGTCGCGGAAGGACGGTGGCGCGTCCGCGGTCCCGCTGCCCCAGCTCGGATCCGGCGTGCCGGACAGCGTGAACTCGACCGAACCGCCATTGTTCACAAAGGACTCCGGCAGCCAGGTCCGGGTCATGGTCGTGCCGTTGACCTTCAGCCCGGTCACGTACGGCGCGTCGGTGGCCGCGGCCGGGGCGGTGATGTTCAACGTCGCGCCACCCGGACGGCTGATCACGACGGAGGTGAACAGCGGGCTGTTCAGCACCAGCTCGGCCCGGCCCGGAATCACCGGGTACATGCCGATCGCCGACCAAACATACATCGACGACATCTGGCCGAGATCGTCGTTGCCCACCAAGCCATCCGGCCCGGGCTTGAACAGCTCGCGCTCGACCCGCCGGGTGATCGCCTGCGTCTTGTACGGCGCGCCGACGTAGTTGTAGAGCCAGGGCGTGTGCATGTTCGGCTCGTTGCCGAGGAACGCGAACGGCTTCGTGGTACCGGCGTTGAGCTCGGTGAAGAACGTGTCGAGCCGCGGGACCACCGCCGCGTTCCCGCCCAAAGCGGTGAACAGGCCACGCGGGTTGTACGGCACCATCCACAAATACTGGGCGCCGTTGCCCTCCACCCAGCCCTCGCCGCTGCCCGGCACGAACGGCTCCAGGAACGACCCGTCCTTGTTCCGCGGCTGCAGCGAGGCGTTGGCCGGGTTGAAGATGTTCTGCCAGTTCTGCGCCCGCTTCATGAACGTCGACCAGGTCGCGCCGTCGCCGAGCCGCCGGGCCAGGTCCGCGATCGCGAAGTCGGCGCTGGTGTACTCGAGCGTGGTCGCGCCCGGACCCCAGACGTCGGGCGCTGCCATCGGCACGTAGCCGAGGTTCAGGTAGTCGGTCAGGCCCGGACGCTCCAGGTAGCCCTGGGTCGGCTGCGTCGCCCCGCGCATCATCAGCAGCAGCGCCTTGGACGCGTCGAAGTCCCTGGCACCGAAGGCATACGCGCTGGAGACGATCACGTGGTACGGGTCGCCGACCATCACGCCGGTGTAGTCGTTGGCCACCGTCCAGCGGTCCCACGACCCGCCCTGCTCCGCGAACGCGATCATCGATCGGGCGATGTCCGAGGTCTCCCGCGGCGCGATCAACGCCAGCAGCTGCGCCTCGGACCGGTAGATGTCCCACCCGGAGAAGTTGGAATAGATGGCGTGCCCACGCTCGGCGGCATGCGTTCGCCCGTCGAAACCCATATATGCGCCGTCCGCGTCGGAGAACACGTTGGGCTGCAACAACGAGTGGTAGAGCGCGGTGTAGAACGTGGTCCGCTCGGCATCCGTGCCGCCGGTGACCTTGATCCGGTTCAGCACGGTGTTCCAGGACGCCCGCGCCGCGATGGCGATCGCGTCGAAGGACTTGTTGCCGCTTTCGGCTTTCAGGTTCTTCCGCGCGCCGTCAAGGGACACGAAGGACAGACCGATCCGCAGCTGCACGGTGTCCGCGGCGAAGGAGTCGAACGTGACGAACGCGCCGGTGCCGGGCCCGGAAACCGTGGTGTCCATGGGGGTTACCGCGTTGACCGATGGCGCACCGGCACTCGCCGCCGCGCCCCGGGCCGCGGTCTTGGGGGCGTTGACCTTGTTCAGGTCGACTTTGGGGTCCGACCCGCCCTTCTCGAACGTCCGGCCCGGGGTGACCGCGCCGTTCTTCCAGGTGCCGAACGAGGCGAACGAGCGGTCGAATTCGGCCCGGAAGTACAGGCGATAACGGTCGTCCGCGCCGCAGAACCGGCCGCTGGTGACCCAGCCGGCGATGAAGTTCGAGCCGATCGTGGTCTCCGCGTCGTCCGCGCCCGCGATCGAGCCGGACGTGTTGAGCAGCATGGTCTGCGTCGCGCCGGCGGGAAAGGTGAACCGGCCGATGCCGGTCCGCTGGGTGAGCGAGAGATCCACCCGCGCGCCGGAGTCGAGCGAGACGCCGTACCGGCCGGGGCTGACGGTTTCGTTGGTGTGCGCGAAGCGCGAAATGTAGCGGGCCGGGTCGGCGGCGGGCGAAGTGGTGACCTCGCCGGGGAACGGCATGACCGGGAGGTCCTGGTAGGTGGAGCAGCCGGCGCCGGACAGGTGGGTGAGGCTGAACCCCTTGATCCGGTTGTCGTCGTAGAAGTAGCCGCCGTGCTGGTGGGTCACGGTGTCCGGGCTCCACTGGACCATGCCGAACGGCACGTCCGCGCCGGGGAACGTGTTGCCCGCGCCGCCGCCGGTGCCGAGGTCCGGACCACCGGGTTTGGTGCCGGTGTATGGGTCGACCAGGGCGGCGAGATCATCGACCGCGGTGGGCTCGGCGGCGTGGGCCGGGATGGCCGGGGCTAAGGCGGCGACCACCGCCAGGCTGATCGTGCTCGCGAATCTCCGCTTCCTTGAGGTGGTCATGGCGTCGCTGCCCTTCGTTGACAACCTTGTCGGCAAGGATTGACCGCGTAACTCACCTTCGTGCGAATCTTGAACGGCGTCAACCTCGCCCCGGGAACTTGTCCAGTCCTTTGACAACGTTGTCTACCTGTCACCCGGTGACACGCGGGCACCGGGCTACGTCGTTGGGGTGGACTTCGCTTGTCGCTGGCCCGAACCGCGCGGCGGCGGGGTTAGCGTGCCGGGCATGGGTGAACGAGAGAGCACGGCACGGGCCCGCGAGGTGGGCAGCTACCTGCGGCAGACCCGGGAGGCCGCGGGCCTGTCGCTCGCGGACATGGCGGAGCGGCTGGGTTGGTCGCAGAGCAAGGTGTCCCGCCTGGAACGCGGCGCCGCGGAAGCGATGCCGGTCGAGGTGGTGCGCTTCGCCGCGCATTGCGGCACCGGCATCGGCGAGGTCGACAGCCTCCTCGACTGGTTCCGCGAAGCGGCGCCACCGGGCTACTGGCTGTCGGATCGGTTGAGCTCGCTGATCTTCCACGAGACCGCGGCACAATTCTCGCAGAGCTACGACCCGCTGGTCGTGCCGGGACTCCTGCAGACCGAGGACTACGCCACCGCGCTCATCGGCCCGAAGTTCACGCCCATGCGGATGGAACGCCAACGCCTGGTGCACCGGCGGGGATTCCAGTTCTACATCCACGAGCAGGCGCTGCGGCTACCCGTGGGCGGCAACCGGGTGATGAACGAGCAGATGCTCAAACTCGCGCTCATGTGCGACCAACCCATGATCACGATCCGAGTAGTACCCACAGCGCTAGGCGAACGAGGCTCGTTGGGCGGGTCGTTCGTGCTGTTCCGCTACACGACGAGCGGTCCACTGCTGTATCTGGAGAACCAGTTCGTCGGGTTCTTCGTGGAGGACCACGATCATGTCTCTCGGTATCAGGAACAGCTGACGGTGCTCACCGACGTCGCCTTGAATAGAGGAGAATCGCGGGAGTTGCTCGCCGCGCTGGCGAGCGAGTTCGACCTACCGGAGGACTCCCGCAATGTTCCTGACGACCTGGCGAAAGAGCAGCTTCAGCGAGGCACCTGACGGCAACTGCGTCGAAGTAGCTTGGCGCAAGAGCAGTTTCAGCTCGGCACCTGACGGCAACTGCGTCGAAGTTGCCTACGCCCCACCCGGTGTGGTGGTGCGCGACTCCAAGAACACCAACGGCCCCATGCTGACCATCGGCCCAGAAGGGTGGCAGGCGTTGATCACCGCCCGGTCTGGCCGTCGATCTGCTCTCGGATGATGTCCGCGTGCCCGGCGTGCCGGGCGGTCTCCTCGATGACCGAGAGCAGCACCCACCGAAGATCGCGATTCTTCCCGTTGCGGGTCACCGGTGCGTCCGCGTCACCGACCGCGGCGATGATCTCGTTGCTGGCCTGACACGCCGCGCGGTAGTCGGCCCGGAGGGTCCGCACCGACACCGACGGGTCCACCTGCATCGATCGGTCGCCGCTGGCCTTCCCACCTGCGACGATCTCCCCGAACCACAGCGACTCCACGAACGTGAGGTGCTGCACCAGTCCGGCGATGTTGGTGCCCGACCCGACCGTGCTGCGCCGGGCGTCCGCCTCGCTGAGCCCGGCCAGCTTCTTGAGCACAGCCGCCCGCAGTCCCTCCAGCACCGCGCGAAGCTGCTCGACCTCGGGAGTCACGCCGGGAGCCTAGCGCCGCGTCCAGGTGATCCAGGGATCGAAGGTCTACGCGAGGCCGGGACATGCCTACGCCAAACCGGGACACGACTACCGCAGGGCGGGACACGCCCGAGACCCTTCCGGCCCGCGGGCGTGTCCCGCCTTCGCGTCGTTGTGTCCCGGCCTCCCGTAGCCATGGCCCGCCTTCCGGTAGCCGGCCCCAGCGAGATTGACAACCCGCGGCCCCTAGGTGTCTGATCTCCAGCACGATGACAACGTTGTCCAACCGCCGGGTCCGCCGGGCGACGATGAGCGACGTCGCGCGGCTGGCCGGGGTCAGCATCAAAACCGTGTCCCGCGTGGTGAACGACGAGCCAGGGGTGCACGTCGACACCGCGGAGCGGGTGCTGGCCGCCATCGAGCGGCTGGGGTTCCGGCGCAACGTGGGCGCGCTCAACCTGCGCCGCGGCTCGTCCACCGGAACAATCGGGCTCGTGCTCGAGGACGTGGGCAACCCGTTCTACTCCGGGCTCACCCGCGCGGTGGAGGAGGTGGCCCGGGGTTTCGGCCGGCAGGTGCTCACCGGCTCCTCCGACGAGGACGCGGCCCGGGAACGCGAGCTGGCGCTGGAGTTCTGCGCCCGCCGGGTGGACGGGCTGATCGTGGTACCGGCCGGCCTGCGCCACGGCTACCTGCTGCCGGAGATCAACTCGGGCACGCCGGTGGTGTTCGTCGACCGCCCGCCCGGCGACGTGCTGGCCGACACCGTGCTGGTGGACAACATCGAGGGCGCGGCCGCCGCGGTCGTGCACCTGGCCGCGCACGGCCACAAGCGGATCGCCTTCCTCGGCGACTCCCCCGACATCTACACCGCCACCGAGCGGCTGCGCGGTTTCCGCGAGGGTTGCGCGAAGGCCGGCATCGCCTACGACGAGCGGTTCGTGGCCATGGGCCCGCACACCGAGGCCGGCGTGGCCGCGACGTTGCGCCGGATCCTCACCGGCCGGGCCCCTGCCACCGCGCTGCTGACCGGGAACAACCGGATCACCGTGCACGTCCTGCGGGCCATCGCCGGCAGCCGCAGACGCCCCGCCCTGGTGGGTTTCGACGACTTCGAGCTGGCCGACCTGCTCAACCCGCCGGTCACCGTGGTCGCGCTGAACCCCGGCACGCTCGGCAAGTCCGCCGCGGAGCTGCTGTTCGCGCGCCTGGACGGGGACTCCGCGCCGCCGCGCCGGATCGTGCTGCCGGTGCAGTTGATGCCGCGTGGCTCCGGGGAGGTCTCGCCATGATCACCCCGGTTCGCCTGCCGGCCAACCAGCCGCCGCGGTTCTACCGGGGTGGCGCGTCGATCGCCGCACTGCGCGGGACTTCGACCGTCGAGTTCGGACCGGAGGACTGGGTCGCCTCGTGCACAACGCTGTACGGCGAATCGGAAGCCGGCCTGTCCGCGCTGCCGGACGGGCGCCGGCTGCGGGACGCCGTGCGCGCCGAGCCGGAGCACTGGCTGGGCGCCGGGCACGGCGACGAACCCGAGTTGCTGGTGAAGCTGCTCGACGCCGGGCAGCGGCTGCCGGTGCACTGCCATCCCTCGGACGCGTTCGCCTTGGCGCACCTCGGTTCCCGGCGCGGCAAGACGGAGGCGTGGGTGGTGGTCGGCACCAGCGGGCCGCACCCGACCGTCCACATCGGATTCCAGGAGGACCAGGATCCGGCCACGGTCGCGGACTGGGTGCGCCGGCAGGACTCGGCGGCGATGCTCGGCGGGCTGAACGCGATCACCGTTCAGCCCGGCGACACCGTGTTCGTGCCGGCCGGGGTGCCGCACGCCATCGGGGCCGGGGTGTTCATCGTCGAGCTGCAGCAGCCGACGGATCTCTCGGTTCTCCTGGAGTGGCAGGGATTCATGGACAGCGCCGATGCCGGGCATCTCGACCTCGGCTACCCCGCGGCGCTGGAGTGCGTGGACTACTCGGCGTGGGACGCGGGCACGCTGGTGCGCAAGCCCGAGGAGGACGCCGCGGTGGTCGACCTGTTCGAGTCGCGGGCCGACCCGTTCTTCCGCGCGCAGCGGATCAGCAGGGCGGCGGAGTTCGAGCCCGGCTACGCGGTGCTGGTCGTACTGGCGGGTTCCGGCGGTTTGTCGTTCGATGGTGGAACGTTGGCGCTGGGGAAGGGAGACACGGTGGTGGTGCCGTACGGGTCCGGGCGGACGCGGATCGACGGTGACCTGGTCGCCGTCCGCTGCCTGCCGCCGGGGGTGTCCGATGCCTGACCTCGTGCTGGAAGCGGACAACGTTGTCAAGCACTACGGGTCGGTGGAGGCGCTGCGCGGTGCGTCGTTCGACGTCCGGGCCGGCGAGGTGGTGGCGCTGATCGGGGACAACGGCGCTGGAAAGTCCACTTTGGTCAAATGCATGGTGGGCGCCGAGCAGCCGACCGCCGGCACGGTCCGGTTCGAGGGCCGCCCGGTGCACTTCAGCTCCCCCACCGAGGCGCGCGAGCTCGGCATCGAGACCGTCTACCAGGACCTCGCCGTCGCGCCCGACCTCGACCCGGCGGCGAACCTGTTCCTCGGCCGCGAGATGCGCCGCGCCGGGCTCCTCGGCTGGCTCGGCATGCTCGACAAGTCCGCGATGAAACGCCGTGCTGTCAGCGAGTTCGACCGGCTCGGCATCCAGCTGCAGGACATGGAGGTGCCGATCGGTGCGCTCTCCGGCGGCCAGCGGCAGAGCGTGGCCGTGGCCCGGTCCGTGGTCTGGGCCAGCAGGGTCGTGTTCATGGACGAGCCGACCGCCGCCCTCGGTGTGGTGCAACGGGAACGCGTGCTCGACGTGATCCGCCGGGTGCGCGACGAGGGCATCGCGGTCGTGCTGATCAGCCACAACATGCCGGAGGTGCTGGCCGTGTCCGACCGCGTCGAGGTGCTCCGCCTGGGCCGCCGGGTGGCCCGCTTCACCGCCGCCGACGCCACGCTCGAACAGCTCGTCGGCGCCATGACCGGCGCCCTGACCCAGGAGGAGGCGGCATGAAGCTTGCGGAATGCCGGGCGAGGGAGTTGGCCCACCGCGACGAGGGTAGGCCGAGGAACGAGGTCTGCCCGAGGAGTGGTCCGGTGACCCACCAGCCAAGGCGACCCACGACCATGGCCAACACTCCCGAGTTGGAGTGCACAGCGTGAGCACCACCAAGGCGTCTCCCGAGCTACAGCCGTCCACAGTGGACATCATGCGGCGGCGGAGTTTGAGCAACCGGATCTTCGGCGCCAACACGTTCTGGATCGGACTGGTGCTGGTCGCCCTGATCCTGGTGTTCAGCGTGATCTCCCCGGACGCGTTCCCGACCCTGTTCAACTTCCAGCGCCTGGCCATCGAGACCGCCGTGCTGCTCGTGCTGTCCGTCGGGATGACATTCGTGATCATCACCAGCGGTATCGACCTGTCCGTCGGCTCGGTCCTGATCTTCGCCGGCATGATGTCGGCGAAGACGATGGACGCGTTGTCCCCCAACGACAACGCCATCAACTCCGGCTGGGGCGTGGTCACCGTCGGACTCGTCGTGGCGCTCGCCTCCGGGGGCGCCTGGGGGTTGCTCAACGGGCTGCTGATCGCGAAGGCGCAGATCCCCGCGCTGATCGTCACCCTCGGTTCGCTCGGCGCCGCGCTCGGAGCGGCGAGCCTGCTCAACGACGGTTCGGACCTCCGCAACATTCCCACGGTACTCAAGCGGGCGCTCGGCTCCGGCACGTCGTTCCAGTACGTCCCGAACCTGGTGATCGTGGCCGCGGTGATCACGCTCGCGGCCGCGTGGCTGCTGCACACCACCCGGTTCGGCCGCTACACGTTCGCCGTCGGCTCCAACGCCGAGGCCGCGCGCCGGGCCGGCATCGGGGTGACCGGGCACCTGGTGAAGGTGTACCTGCTCAGCGGCCTGCTCGCCGGCGCGGCGGGGTTCATGTCGCTGGCCTACTACAGCACCACCGCGATCGCCGCGCACACCACGGACAACCTCAACGCCATCGCCGCCGTGGTGATGGGCGGCACGAGCCTGTTCGGCGGCATCGGCACCATGATCGGCACGGTGATCGCCGTGTTCATCCCGGCCGTGCTGCGGAAGGGCTTCAACATCGTCGGCGTCCAGGACTACTGGCAGATGATCGCGGTCAGCGTGGTTCTGGTTTCCGCGGTCTGGTTCGACCAGCAGCGGCGGCGTGCTCGGAATCAGTTGTTGTAGCAGCGACACCAACGGAGGTGTGTTTGATGGTGACAACCCGACGAGCGCTGATGGTCGTCGGCACCGCGCTGTCGGCCGCGGCCCTGCTCGCCGCCTGCGGCGGCCAGGTCGGCGACACGGGCAGCCAGCCGACCCAGGGCGACAGCGGCAACAGGAAGCTGGCCCTCGTGCCCGGCGTGTCCAACGAGCCGTTCTACATCTCCATGCAGTGCGGCGCCGAAGAGGAGGCCAAGAACGCCGGCTACACCCTGCAAACCCAAGCCCCGGCCAAGTTCGACGCCACCCTGCAGGCGCCGATCGTCACCGCCCTCGCCGCCACCAAACCGGCCGCGCTCCTGATCGCGCCGACCGACGACGTCGCCATGACCGAGCCGATGAAGCAGATCAAGGACCTCGGCGTCGTCGTCATCGAAGTCGACACCGCGCTGAAGGACACCTCCCTCGCCGCCTCCACCATCACCTCCAACAACGAGCAGGGCGGCACCCTCGCCGCCGACACCATGTCCAAGCTCGCCGGCACCAAGTCCGGCTCAGTCCTCGTCCTCGACACCAAAGCCGGCACGTCCACCACCGCCGCCCGCGCCAAAGGCTTCAAAGACCAACTAGCCAAGTACCCCAACCTGAAGCTGATCGGCGTCGAGTTCACCGACAACGAACCCGACCAAGCCGCCGCCAAAGTCACCGCGGCCCTGTCGGCGCACCCCGACCTCGTCGGCGTCTTCGCCACCAACCTGAACACCGGTGAAGGCGCCGCCACCGGCCTCCGCAACGCCAACAAGTCCGGTCAGGTAAACCTGATCGGCTTCGATGCCAGCCCCTCCGAAGTCCAGGGCCTCACCGCCGGCGACTTCCAGGCCCTGATCGCCCAGGACCCCGCCACCATCGGCAAAGAAGGCGTCAAACAAGCCATCGCCAAACTCTCCGGCCAGGACGTCAAACGCAACATCGAGGCCCCCCTGGTAGCCATCACCAAGGACACCATGTCCGCCAACGAGAAATACTTCTACAAGACCAAGTGCTGACTCGGCATCGGGGTGGTGCTCACCGGCGCCACCCCGGACGCCAGCGCCCCGAGCTCGGCGGCATGCTCCAGGTGCGCCGACGGATGTGACGCGCCGTCCGTCGTGTGCTCATGCATGCCGAGGGCGTACCCGGCAAACAGGACCACGTACCCGTCCGATTTCGCCGCCACCGTCCACTCCTCCGGCAGATCCAGCGGCGCATGATCAAGTAACGGCCGGAACCGCGGCCACTGCAGCGTCACCGTGTGCCGGTCGTCGATCCACACGTGCCAGCCGTGCAGCGGGCGGAAGTCCAGGTGCTCCAGATCCGTGGTCAGGTGCAGGCCGCGCGCCAGCGCTACGCGGTACAGCGCGTCGGGCATCAACCCGCCCCCGTTGGCCCGGTCCGGTGCCTCGCCCTCCATGAACAGCGCCGCGTGGTCCCCGTGGTTCTGCCACACACCCGCTTGAACGTGCAACTCACTACCGATCACGGTCCCCGACCTCCCTGTGTCACACCCCTCGGACAACGTACGGACACCGGGATCGCATAGTTCATCGCGTAATGTATTGATAACAGACCAAATATCCCTAGTGGTTGAAATTACTTAGGGAAATCGGGCTATTTGCTTGACGCGTTCGAAGAATTGAACTATTCCATCCCATATCGTGGATTCAGGACGGCATCCATCAGCGATGACGAGAGGT
Organism: Actinophytocola sp.; assembly: GCF_036002505.1. Lineage (GTDB taxonomy): Bacteria > Actinomycetota > Actinomycetes > Mycobacteriales > Pseudonocardiaceae > DASYTH01. Next base: position 30,358 of record NZ_DASYTH010000128.1, read on the forward strand.
GTGTTGGCGTCTCACGTCGCTGTGTTGGCGCACCACGTCGCTGCGTTGGCGCACCACGTTGCTGCGTTGGCTTCTGGCGCGGGTGTGTTGGCTGGTGACGACGACGCCGGACACCGCCGCCGGCAACCTCGACGCACACTCGGCCAACACAGCGACGCTGCCGGCCAACATGGCGATGTCAGAGGCCAACGTGGCTACGCCAGGCGCAAACACAGGTGCATGAGGTGCCAACTCAGAGGGAGGCGATCCACGCTTCGGCGGCGGCGTAGGGGTCGAGTTCGCCGGCGGCCACCTGCTTGGCGAGGGTGTCGAGGGCTTCGGCGCCGTGGAGGTGGCGCAGGCGGGTGCGGAGGGTGTCGAGGGCGATGGCTTCGATCTCGGCGGCGGCGCGGTGGGTGCGGCGGGTTTGGAGTTCGCCGTGGGACACCAGCCAGGTGTGGTGGGTGTCGAGGGCGGTCATGAGGTCGTCGAGGCCCGAGCCCGTGGTGGCGGTGGTGCGGATGATCGGGGGGCGCCAGTTGGGGCCGGTGATCTCGCGCCGGCCTAGGGAGATCATGTGGGAGAGGTCGTGGACGGTGCGGTCGGCGCCGTCGTGGTCGGACTTGTTGACCACGAAGATGTCGGCGACTTCGAGGATGCCGGCCTTGGCGGCCTGGATGCCGTCGCCCATGCCCGGAGCGAGTAATACCAGGGTGGTGTCGGCGAGGGAGACGATGTCCACTTCGGACTGGCCGACGCCGACGGTCTCGATGAGGATCACGTCGCAGCCGGCGGCGTCGAGGACGCGGAGTGCTTGGGGGGTGGCCCAGGCGAGGCCGCCGAGGTGGCCGCGGGTGGCCATGGAGCGGATGAAGACCTCGGGGTCGGTGGTGTGGTCGTGCATGCGGATCCGGTCGCCGAGCAGCGCGCCGCCGGAGAACGGGGAGGACGGGTCGACGGCGAGAACGCCGATCCGCTTGCCGCGGGCCCGGAACGCGGTGATCAGGGCGGAGGTGAGGGTGGACTTGCCGACGCCGGGCGGACCGGTCAGGCCGAGCACGTGCGCGCCGCCGGTGTACGGGGCGAGCGCGGCGGCGACCTCGCGCAGCGCCGGGCTGGCGTCCTCGACCAGGGAGATCAGCCGCGCCACGGCGAGCGGCTGGCCCTCCCGGGCACGGGAAACGAGCTCCGCCGGCGGGGAAGCAACGTGACGTTGCTTCCCCTCCAGGGCATGAACGTGACGTTGCTTTCCCATCAGTCCTTCGGCACGCGGACGATCAAGGCGTCGCCCTGGCCGCCGCCACCGCAGAGGGCGGCCACGCCGAGCCCACCGCCGCGGCGGCGCAGCTCGTAGGCCAGGTGCACCACGAGCCGGGCGCCGGACGCGCCGATCGGGTGGCCGAGCGCGATGGCGCCGCCGTTGACGTTGACCTTCGCCGGGTCCAGGCCGAGCTGCTTGGTCGACACGACGCCGACCGCGGCGAACGCCTCGTTGATCTCCACCAGGTCCAGCTCCGAAATCGCGAGGTCGGCCTTCGCCAGCGCGGCCTTGATCGCGTTGGACGGCTGCTCGTGCAGGCTCGCGTCCGGCCCGGCCACCACGCCGTGCGCGCCGATCTCGGCGATCCAGGACAACCCCAGCTCCTCGGCCTTCGCCTTGGACGCCACCACGACCGCGGCCGCGCCGTCGGAGATCTGCGAGGACGAGCCGGCGGTGATCGTGCCGTCGGCGGCGAACGCGGCGCGGAGCTTGGCCAGTTCGGTGACCGTGGTGTCCGCGCGCACCCCCTCGTCGGTGTCGAACACGAGCGGCTCGCCCTTCCGCTGCGGGATGCTCACCGGCACGATCTCCTCGGCGAACAGCCCGTCCTTGATCGCGGCCGCGGCCCGCTGGTGCGACGCCGCCGCGAACGCGTCCTGCTCCTCGCGGGTGACGGCGTAGCGGGCGTTGTGCTTCTCCGTCGAAGCGCCCATGGCCACCTGGTCGAACGCGCAGAACAACCCGTCGTGCGCCATGTGGTCGAGCATCGTCACGTCGCCGTACTTGAACCCGGAACGCGACTTCGGCAGCAGATGCGGCGCCTGCGTCATGGACTCCTGCCCACCGGCCACCACGAGGTCGAACTCGCCGGCCCGGATCAGCTGGTCGGCCAGCGCGATCGCGTCCAGCCCGGACAGGCACACCTTGTTGATGGTCAGCGCCGGCACGTCCATCGGGATCCCGGCGGCCACCGCGGCCTGGCGCGCGGGGATCTGCCCGGCGCCCGCGGTGAGCACCTGGCCCATGATCGTGTACTGCACCTGCTCGGGGCGAACCCCGGCCCGTTCGAGTGCCGCGCGAATGGCGAACCCGCCGAGTTGGGCGCCGGAGAAGTCCTTGAGCGAGCCGAGCAGACGGCCGATCGGGGTACGCGCCCCGGCCAGGATGACGGAACCGGACACTGGTGCCTCCAGGGCAATGCGAACGCTGGTTAACAACGACGATACTCGGCGCCGCCCACCCCGCGAGATCGCATTGTGAGTAGCCGCACATCAGAAGGTTACCGGCGGGTAAGCCTGACGTATTCTCGAAAGATGAACGAGGCGCTCAAGCCGTACGTGACCGCGGTCGACCACGTCGGCATCGCGGTGCCCGACCTCGACGAGGCCATCGCGTTCTACCGCGACACCCTCGGCTTCGAGCTCGCCCACGTCGAGACCAACGAGCGCCAGGGCGTCCGCGAGGCCATGATGCGCGCACCCGGCGACGCCGGCACCGGCACGGCCATCCAGCTGCTCGCCCCGCTCGGCCCGGACACCACGATCGGCAGGTTCCTCGACCGCCGCGGCCCCGGCGTGCAGCAGGTGGCGCTGCGCGTGACCGACCTCGTCGCCGTCTCGGATGCCTTGCGCGCCAACCAGATCCGCGTCCTCTACGACGAGCCGCGGACCGGCACCGAGAACAGCCTGACCAACTTCGTGCACCCCAAGGACACCGGCGGCGTGCTCATCGAACTAGTGGAGCCGGCCGGCACTGAATAATTCGCCAGGTGGACACCTCCGAGCTGTACCAGCGGTTCGCTTCCACCGAAGCACGCGGCGAGTCACCTTGCTACGAACGCTGGGCCGAGGGCGTGGCCGGCGACCCCGAGCTGTTGCGCCTCATCGAGGCGCTGCCGGATCCGAAACGGCAGCCCAACCTGGTCTTCGCCGCAGTGCGTTACCACGGCTACGAGTCCGGCCCGTTCGCCGGCTTCCGCATGTACCTGCTCGACCACTGGGCCGAGATCCGCGAGACCGTCCTGGTCCGGCGCACGCAGACCAACGAGGCCGGCCGGTGCGCCGTGCTGCTCCCGCTGCTGGCCAGGCTGCCGCAGCCGCTGGCGCTGCTCGAGGTCGGTACCTCCGCCGGGCTCTGCCTCTATCCGGACCGGTACAGCTACCGGTACGGCGATCTCCCGCAGCTGGATCCGCCGGCCGGCCCGAGCGCGGCGGTCGCGGTCTGCGCGATCGACGGCCCGGTGCCGGTGCCGGATCGGCTGCCGGAGGTCGTCTGGCGCGCCGGCATCGACCTCAACCCGCTCGACGTCACCAACGACGAGGACGTGCGCTGGCTGCGCACCCTGGTCTGGCCCGAGCACGACGCCCGGCGGGCCCGGCTCGCCGCCGCCGTCGAGATCGCCCGAGCGGACCCGCCGCGCCTGACCGCCGGGGACCTCAACGAGCACGTCGCCGCCGTCGCCGGGGAAGCCCCGCCCGGCGCCACGCTGGTGATCTTCCACTGCTCGGCGCTGGCCTACCTGAAGCCCCCGGAGTGGGCGGCGTTCATCGCCACGGTGAGCGGCCTGCCCGGGCACTGGATCTCCAACGAAGTACCGGAAGTCCTCGCCGGCAACGTGGATTCGCTCCCACCACCGCAGAACCGGGGCACGCTGTACAACGTGCTTGCCCTGGACGGGACACCGGTCGCCTACTCCCGCCCCCATGGCCAGTCGCTGGAGTGGTTCGGCGTGCGATGAATGACTCATTCATAGCGTCCGGTGCACTGAATGCGTCATTCAGCGCACTACCGGCCGCCCGGTCAGTGCCCCGGCGATGAACGCCACCTCGCGGTCCATCGACGGGTCGCCGGCCTCGTCCTCGTGCCGCGCCACCGAGTGCCGGTAGCTGACCGCGAGCGCCAGCAGCCCGGACGCGGCGTCCACGTCGGCCACCGCGAGCCCGCCGGCGCCGGCCGCCACGATCACCGCGCGGACCTGGTCGACGACCCGGCGGAACCGCTCCTGCAGCGCGTCGCGGACCGCCCGGTGCGTGTCGGCCTCGCGCCAGAGCAGGTGGGACAGCAACCGGGAGGCCTTCATCCGGGCGTCCAGCTCGGCCACCAGCCGGCACAGGCTCGCCGTCAGGTCGCCCGGCACGACGATCCGCGCCGGCTCGATCCGCTCGTCCGGCAGCCGCTCCACCAGGGCGGCCAGCAGGTCCTGCTTGCGGGCGAAGTAGTAGTGCACCAGGCCCTTGGGCACCCGGGCCCGCGCGGCGATCTTGGAGGTCGGCGTGGCGTCGAAGCCGGACTCGGCGAACAGCTCCTCGGCGGCGACGAGAATCCGCTCCCGGGTGCCGGGGTCCTCACCACCCATCCTCGACCACCCCTTTAGCGCCGGCACGTGGCCCCCACGTTAGGGGACCACGTGCGTTGCTACCAGAGGATCAGTGCTGGCCGGCCGCGCCCCGGCTGGCGGCCTGCGCCACCGGGAAGGCGGCGGCGCCGGCGATGACGGTGAGCCCGCCGATGATCCACGACGTCCAGGAGATGCCGGTGAACTCGGTGTAGCCCATCACCCACGGCGAGATGAACATGAGCACGCCGAGCACGATCTGCACGGCCTCGCCATAGATCAGGCCCGGCATGGCCAGCGACACCAGCCCGTCCAGCGCCACCAGCGCACCCAGGATGATCATCGTCCACATCGCGGCGTTGTTGGTGTCCATCCAGATGAACGACAGCGCCGCGACCACACCGAGTACCACCTCGGCCCAGTCATGCGGCCTGGTCCAGGGCCGGACCGCGGTCACGTCTGCCATTTCGAGACCTCCTCCATGTTCCGGAGAGTTGCCTATGTCCCTGCATCTCCACTCTGCACCTTGGTTGGCCGGCCGGTCAAGAACCGTGACATGTACGGCCGTTCACCCGTGACGACCCCGTCACACTTGGCTGGTTCTTGAACGTTACCGGTGGGTAACCTCCGGCGAGGAGGTCGGACAATGCAGAAGATCCTCGATGCGATCATGGCCGACGAGCTGGGCGAGGTCGGTTCGCTCCCGGTGCCGGACTTCTACCGCGCGGTGACCGTGCATGCCGACGAGGTGGAGATGTTCGACGGCCGGGACCACGCCGGCAAGGACCCGCGGGAGTCGCTGCACGTCGAGCCGGTGGCCACGCCGGAGCTGGGCCCGGGCGAGGCGCTGGTGGCGGTGATGGCGTCGGCCATCAACTACAACACGGTCTGGACGTCGATCTTCGAGCCGATGCCCACGTTCGGCTTCCTGCAGCGCTACGGCAGGACCTCGCCGCTGGCCAAGCGGCACGACCTGCCCTACCACGTGGTCGGCTCGGACCTCGCCGGCGTCGTGCTGCGGGTCGGCGCCGGGGTCAACGCCTGGCAGCCCGGCGACTCCGTGGTCGCCCACTGCCTGTCCGTCGAGCTCGAGCACCCGGACGGGCACAACGACACCATGCTCGACCCCGAGCAGCGGATCTGGGGCTTCGAGACCAACTTCGGCGGGCTGGCCGAGCTCGCCCTGGTCAAGGCCAACCAGCTGATGCCCAAGCCGGCGCACCTGACCTGGGAGGAGGCCGCCTCGCCGGGTCTGGTCAACTCCACCGCCTACCGCCAGCTCGTCTCGCCCAACGGCGCCGGCATGAAGCAGGGCGACGTGGTGCTGATCTGGGGCGCGTCCGGCGGGCTCGGCTCCTACGCCACGCAGTTCGCGCTCAACGGCGGCGGCACCCCGGTGTGCGTGGTGTCCTCGCCGGACAAGGCGGAGCTCTGCCGGTCGATGGGCGCCGAGCTGGTGATCGACCGCCGGGCCGAGGGCTACCGGTTCTGGGCCGACGAGCACACCCAGGACCCCAAGGAGTGGAAGCGGTTCGGCGCGCGGATCCGCGAGCTCACCGGCGGCGAGGACCCGGACATCGTGTTCGAGCATCCCGGCCGGGAGACGTTCGGCGCGTCGGTGTATGTGGCCCGGCGCGGGGGCACGATCGTCACGTGTGCGTCGACCAGCGGGTTCATGCACTCCTACGACAACCGGTACCTGTGGATGAACCTGAAGCGGATCGTCGGCTCGCACTTCGCGAACTACCGGGAGGCGTGGGAGGCCAACCGGCTCGTCGCGCGTGGGGCGATTCACCCGACGGTGTCCAAGGTGTACCCGATGGCGCAGACCGGGCAGGCCGCCTACGACGTACACCGCAACGTCCACCAGGGAAAGGTCGGCGTGCTGTGCCTGGCTCCGCGCGAGGGGCTCGGCGTCCGGAACCACGAGCTGCGCAACAAACTTCTGGCTCAGATCAACCGATTCCGCAGCGTGTGAACACCATACTCACAGGTGCGCGGTAGCGTAGTGCACATGGCTGTGGGCGCGGATCACGATCTCGTACCGTTGGGGCCGGGCTTCGACGTGACGAAGCGGGGGTACAACCGCCACCAGGTGGACGAGCATCTCGAGCATGTGCAGAACCAGCTCGTGATGCTCGCCGCGGACCGCAACAACGTTGCGGCACAAGCGGATGATCTCGCCCGGCAGCTGGAGTCGTCGCGGTCGGAGATCGACGAGCTGCGCGGTCAGGTGGAGCGGCTGGCGCTGCCGCCGACCACCCTCGAAGGCCTCTCCGAGCGGCTCCAGCGCATGCTCCGGCTGGCCCAGGACGAGGCCACCGAGACCAAGGCCCGCGCCGAGGCCGAGGCCGGGCACATCCGCGCCAAGGCCGAGGCCGACGGCAACGAGCTGCGGGCCAGCTACGCCAAGCTCCTGGCCGGGCTGGACGAGCGGCGCGCCGAGATGGAGGCCGAGCACCGCGGCGTCCTGGAGAAGGCGCGCGCCGAGGCGGCGCAGATGCTCCGCGTGGCCGAGGACGAGCGGCGCCGGCTCGAGGCGGAGGCCGCGCAGCGCCGCACCCAGATCGAGGAGGACTTCGAGATCGCCATGGCCTCCCGCCGCACCGAGTCCATGCGGGCGCTGGCCGAGCAGGAAGCCACCAGCAAAGCCGAAGCCGAGCGCCGGGTCCGCGAAGCCACCGAGGAAGCCACCAAACGCCGCCAGGACGCCATCAACGAAGCCAACGCCCGGCTCAAGGAAGCCACCGACGAGGCCCACCGCCGCGTCCGCGAGGCCACCGAGGAAGCCAACCGCCGCATCACCCACGCCGCCCAGCGCGTGTCCTCTTTGCGGGCCCTCCGCACCAAACTAGCCGACCAACTCCACGCCGCCCGCGACCTCCTCGCCGACGCGCACCTGACCCTGGACAAGGCCGCCCCCGCCCTGGAGCCCCTCCCCGAAGAAAAAACCCCCACCCCCGACGCCCCCGCCAAAACCATCAAGCCCGCCCCCGACCCGGACGCCACGACCGAAGCCAGTCCCCCACGCGAGCACTGGGAATCCGCCGAGGTCGCCCCGCCC
>NZ_DASYTH010000129.1:0-1765 GCF_036002505.1 Actinophytocola sp.
GGGTGATCCGGAGTTCCGAGAGGTGCTGGGCCGGGTCCGGGAGACGACGCTGGGGGCGCTGGCGCACCAGGATGTGCCGTTCGAGCGGCTGGTGGAGGAGCTGGCGCCGGCCCGGTCGCTGGCCCGCCACCCGCTGTTCCATGTCGTCCTGACTCTCTTCGACGCTGCCGAAGCCACACTGGAGTTGGCGGACGTCACCCTCGAAGAACGCCCGACAGGCAGGCCGGCGGCGAAGTTCGACCTGGACGTGATGGTGGGTGAGCTGTTCGGCGAGGACGGGCGTCCGGCGGGGCTGCGCGGGTCGGTGACGGTGGCCGCGGATCTGTTTGAGCCGGGGACGGCGCAGCGGTTGGCGGGTTGGTTCACGCGTGCTTTGGAGGTGTTGACGGCGGCGCCGGATGTCCGGCTGGGCGCGGTGGACGTGCTGGATCCGGGCGAGCGGGAACTGGTGCTGCACGGCTGGAACGCGACCGCGACGCCGGTTCCGGACGGCAGGGTCGTTGACCTGTTCGGGCAGCGGGTCATCGCCGCGCCGGACGCGGTGGCGGTGGTCGCCGACGGGGTTGAGCTGACCTATGCGAAGCTGGATGCGCAGGCGAACAAGCTGGCCCGCTATCTGGTCCAGCAGGGGGTGGGTGCCGAATCAGTGGTCGGGCTGTGCCTGCCCCGCGGCGCCGAGATGATCAGCGCGATCCTCGGGGTGTGGAAGGCCGGCGCGGCGTATCTGCCGATCGACGCCGGGCTGCCGGTGGAGCGGATCGCGTTCATGCTCTCCGACAGCCGGGCGACGATGCTGCTCGGTGTGGAGGACGTGATCGGTGATCTGCCGGCTGGGCGGGTGCGGCTGGTCGCCCTGGACGCTGCGGTGGTGGCCGCGACGCTGGCCATGCTGCCGGAGACCGCCGTAGACCTGGCAGCCGACCCGGCCGGGCTGGCGTACGTGATGTACACCTCCGGGTCGACCGGAACGCCGAAGGGCGTGGCCGTCACGCACGGCTCGTTGGCGAACTATGTGGCCAGCGTGTCAGCCCGGCTGGACTGGTCCGGGGAGGGCTCCCGGTACGCCTTGTTGCAGCCGCAGGTGAGCGACCTGGGGAACACCGTGGTGTTCATCAGCCTGGCCACCGGCGGGCAGCTGCACGTGCTCGACGAGACCACCGTGGTCGACCCGCAGGCGGTGGCCGACTACCTGACCGGGCAGCACATCGATTTCGCCAAGGTGGTGCCCTCGCATCTGGCCGCGTTGTCGGCGGTGGCCGGGCCGGAGCGGGTGTTGCCGGCCCGGTCGCTGGTGCTCGGCGGCGAGGCCGCCCCGCCCGGCTGGGTGGCCGAGCTGCTGGCCGCGGCCGCAGACGGCCAGCGGGTGTTCAACCACTACGGGCCGACGGAGACTACGATCGGCGTGGCCACCGCCGAACTCACCGGCACTGCGCCCAATGGCGGGAACGTGCCCATCGGCTCGCCGATCGCCAACACCCGACTGTACGTGCTCGACGACCGCCTACGCCCAGCGCCGGTCGGGGTGGCCGGCGAGCTGTACGTGGCCGGCGCCGGGGTGGCGCGCGGCTACGTGGGCCGGGCCGCGCTGACCGGGGAACGGTTCCTGGCCTGCCCATTCGCACCGGGTGAGCGGATGTACCGCACCGGAGACCTGGCCAAGCGGATCAGTGATGGGCAGCTGGTGTTCCTGGGCCGGGCCGACGAGCAGGTGAAGATCCGCGGGTTCCGCATCGAGCCCGGCGAAGTCGAGGCAACCCTGCTCGGC
>NZ_DASYTH010000130.1:0-1515 GCF_036002505.1 Actinophytocola sp.
ATCGACCTGCCCGCCCACCCCGGCCAAACCTGACCCTCCTCGCGTTGATCATGAACTTGGGGTGGTGGTTAGCGGCTTGACGTCAAGTGGTGAGTGCAATTGCTAGGCGGCCAGGAGTTGGTCAAGGCGTTCGGCTGGGCAGTCCCATTCGAGGGTCATGCGGGGCCGGGTGTTCAGTTCGTGGGCGATGGCGTCGAGGTCGGCTTGATCGATGGTGCGAAAGTCGAAGGCGCCCTTGGGAAAGTACTGGCGTAGAAGGCCGTTGGTGTTTTCGTTGCTGCCGCGCTGCCAGGGGCTGTGCGGGTCGCAGAAGTAGACCGGGCAGCCGGTGGCGACGGTGAATCGGGCATGGGCGGCCATCTCGTTGCCCTGGTCCCAGGCCAGTGATCGGCGTAGCTGGCCGGGCAGCCGCTCGGCCAGGCGGCTCAGAACGCCGATGACCGCGTTGGTGTCACGGCCGTCGGGCAGCGCGCCGAGGAGCACGTAGCGGGTGGTGCGTTCGACGAGGGTGACGATCGCGGACTTGCCGGCCTTGCCGATGAGCAGGTCGCCTTCCCAATGTCCAGGGATCGCCCGGTCGTCGGCCTCGGCGGGCCGGGCGCTGATGTGCAGATCGCCGATCCACGGCCGCCGGGAGGCGCGATCGGCGGCGGCCGCACGTGACTGAGGGCGACGTGCCATCCGCCCGCTGCGCACAGCCTGCTGCCCGGCCAGCTCCTCACGCAGGCCGCCCCGGCCCTGCACGTAGATCGCCTGATAGATCGTCTCGTGAGACACCTGCATCTCCGGCCGGTCGCGGTAGCGGGCCGCCAGCCATTCGGCCGTCTGCTGCGGCGACCACCGGCGCTTGAGCTTGCTGGCCACGACCCTGAACAGCAGCGTGCCCCGCACCAGCTTACGAGCCTTCGGGCGGCGCAGCGCCCGCCCGGCCCGCGCCTGCGCCCAGTCCGCCCGATAACCCCACCGGTACGGCCGCCGTGCCCTGCCCGCCGGCAACGACCGCCCCAGCGGGTTCTTCGTCCCATGCGTGTACGACCCGTTCCGGGCGACCTCCCGTGACACCGTCCCCACCGACACACCCAAGATCCCAGCGATCTCCGTGAACGTGTTTCCCTTACCCCAGTTGACTTCCAACACCTGCCGATGCCCTTTGGTCAACACACCCGGCCGCGCCATGGCCACTCCGTTCAGTACAACCACGAATCCCGATTGCACTGAACACTAGAAATCGCCCCGCCGACCACCACCCAAAGTTCATGATCAACGCGAAGGGGGGTCGTGGGGCCAGGGGCCGGGGTGGGCCAGCTCGGCCGGAATCGGTTCGGTGGGGCGGTACACCAGCGGCGCGAATCCGTCGGCCGTCGCGGCCACGGCATCGGCCAACCGGAACCGGTCGCGTACGCGCCCCAGGAAGTCGATGTCGTTCATGCGCGCGAGGCGAGCCCGATGCGGCGCGGCGAAGACGGAGATCCAGTCGCCCGGTTCGAGCACACCCCGCAGCTGGCCGTCGACCGT
>NZ_DASYTH010000131.1:0-7517 GCF_036002505.1 Actinophytocola sp.
GGAGCTGACCGCCGCCGCGCTGGCCGACGAGAAGATCGCCGCCCTGACCGACGGGGCTGAGCCGCGGCGGGTGATCGTGGTGCGGGACAAGCTGGTCAACGTGGTGTTGTAGTGCGGTGAATGACCCATTCACTGCGCCTACCGCAGTGAATGGGTCATTCATCGCAGTGCGGCCACCAGATGGTGCAGCATGGTCGGCCTACCCAGCGGTGGCCGGACCCAGGTGAGCTCGCCGCCGGGCACCCGGGTGGGCGGCAACTCGATACGCGCGGCCGTGGTGAGGTGGCGCGCGCCGGCCGTGGTGAGGGTCGCTCGCCAGGCCCGGGGGACGTGTGCTCGACGCTGGACGAGGAACCGCCAGAAGGCTGGATCGCCGGGAACGGTGATCACCTGTGGTGGCTGGGCGGTCTCGTTGCGCAGGGCGGAGAGCACGCCGGGTCCGTCGGCCGCGGGGATGTCGACGGCGTCGAAGGCCTGACCGGCCAGGGTCCACACGGCGAACCCGTCGGCGACGCACGGCCAGCCGAAGCGCTCCAGATAGCGCTGGGCGGCTTGCTCGCAGTCGGTCGGCTCCATGGCTGAACGCTAAGTCCTAAAGTTTAGAAAATGTACTCACACAATCGGGTGATTCGGCTTCCGTGCATGCGGGGTCGTGCCGGATCGTTGGGGCATGAGCACACGGATCTCACCGGCGGTGCGGCGGCGCCGGCTGGCGCTGGAGCTGCGCCGGCTGCGCGACGAGGCCGGTATCAAGGCGGCGGACGTGGCGAAGGAGCTGGGCTGCTCGCCCGGGAAGATCAGCCAGCTGGAGAACGGGCACGTCGGCGTCACGGTGCCGGATGTCAAGGCGATGCTGGAGCTCTACGGCGTCACCGCGGAGCGGCGGGACGCCCTGGTGGAGCTGGCCCGCTCGGCGCGGGAGCACGGCTGGTGGGAGCCGTATGCCGACGCCATGCACCCGTGGCGCCGGTCCTACGTCGGGCTGGAGACCGAGGCGTCCACGGTGCTGGCCTACCGGTCCGAGCTGGTACCCGGGCTGCTGCGGACCGAGGACTACGTGCGCGCGGTGCTTGCCGCGCGGCCCGAGCCGGCGCCGGCGGAGCAGGTGATCGCCCTGGTCGGGCTGTACCGGGAAAGGCAGGCCAGTCTCGACGCGGGCACGTGGCGGTTCGTGCTCGACGAGAGCGTGCTGCGGCGCCTGGTCGGCTCTGCCGAGATCATGCGGGGGCAGCTGGACCGGTTGCTGGAGGCTGGAAAGCGGGAGAACGTCACGCTCCAGGTGCTGCCGTTCGCGGCCGGCGCGCACCCGGCGGCGTGCGGCTCGTACACCGTGCTCGAGTTCGCGCAGGACCCGGCCGTGGTGTACCTCGAGCACCTGACCGGGGCCGAGTACGTCGAGGACGAGGACGCGGTGCACCGCTACCGTGCGGTGTTCGAGGCGCTGACGACCCGCGCGCTGTCCCGAACCCGGTCCGCCACACTGATCCGGGACGCCGCGAGGGAGCTGTGATGCCGCGACGACTCCTGGCCCTGCCACTCGCCTTGGTGCTCACCGCCTGCGGCAGCTCTGAGCCGCCTTTCGGCTCAGGCGGACGGGTTGACCCGCCGATGACACCCTCCCACCGGACGAGCACCGAGCATGCCACCGCCACATCCCGGCTTGGCACGGCTGCCGCTAACCCGCGGGCCTACCTCGAGTCCAAGCCGTGCGAGCTGCTGTCCGCGGACGAGGCGACGTCACTCGGCCTCAACGCACGGGGCAAGCCAGGGAAGGATGACAACGGCGGGCTCGGGCTTAGTTGCTACTGGAGCGGCCGCGACTTCGCCACATTGATCACGATCGCGTCGCGTCACCCTGTGGCGAAGTTCGAGAGAATGTTCCCGGGTGGTCGGAAGACCACCATCGCGGGTCGCCGCCCGGCATACGTGGCCAGCGGCGCCTACAGCGGCGGGTGCGACGTGGTTCTGGACGTGAACGGCACCTCCGCGCTGGACATCGTGATAACCCGGCACGACAAGAACGAGGTGGCCGCCTGCGTGGTCGGGATCAAGCTGGGCACCCTGATGCACCCCCGGCTGCCCGGCGCCTGACCGGGCTTCACCGAACCGCCCGCGGGCCGCCCGCCCGGCTACTACACTGCCCTGGGTAGATGCTCGACTACCGAGGGGTGACCATGTCGGACGGCGATCCTGCCCAGCGCGCCACCGATGAGATGGCCGACTGGCTGGACCGGAACCGCCCGGCTCCGGACGCGTCCGGCCCGCTCGGCGCCTTCGGCCGGATCGGCCTCACCGCCGCCAACCTCATCGACGCCGCCGGCGCCGGCGCCTTCGCCATGGAACCCGACTCTGCCCAGGCCGTCATGAGAAGGCTTACCGAGGTCCAGGACGAAGTCGCCAACATGAGGCTCATGGCGGTGCAGGCTGCTGTTGATCCCAAGTTCGGTGGCGGGTATGCCGAGGACGTCGGCCGGTTCATTCAAGGTGTGGCGGCCGGGCAGGCCGGGTCGGCCGAGGACGTGTTGACCAAGTTCCGTGATGAGCTGGAGCAGCTCAAGGAAGCAGTTGCGCGGAGCATCCGGAACTATCAGGCCATGGACGACGGCTCGGCGCATCGGGTCGCCGATGCCGGGAATGTGCCGTGAGGCCGTTCGGTTCGCGACTGGCCGGCGGCGTAGCCGCCTTGACGCTCGCCCTGAGCGGCTGTTCGGATTCCCAAGCAGGCCAAGCTGTGCCGGACCCGTCGGCGGTTGGGTCGTCCGAGCCGGGTCTCCCGACGCGCTCCACGTCGTCGTCGAGTTCGCCGACCACATCCTCGCCGTTGGATGATGTAGAGCCATGTTCGCTGCTCCCCGACAGTGACCGGGCGTCATTCGGCCTTGCGGCGGGCGAGCGTCAAGATCTCGGTCGGTCGAGAGGATGTAACTGGCTGCAGTCCGGTGTTTGGGCGTTGCGCATTGGGCTTAGGGCGAGTCTCGCGTTCAAAGACGCGGACTTGCGAGGCGCGACGGCACATCGGGTGGACATCGGTCGGCACGAAGCCTATCGAGTAGAGAACGCTGGCGGGGGCACTGGCGGAACATGCGAGGTATTCATGATCACGAGCCAGTCTTCGTTCGTGGAGGTGACCGCGACGATGGTGACCAGTCGGGACACCGCCAAGGCGTGCGAGTATGCGGTGTCTGTGGCGAAGATCGTTGATCCGAAATTGCCGTAGGCGGATGGCTGATTAGGCGTGCCGGAGGAAGACTCGCCAGGTCGGCTTGGGCAGGACGAGCACGCCACTCGCCGAGTTCTTCGAGTCCCGCACCCCGACCTCGCTTGCCCCGAACGCCACCTCAACACATTCAGTCTCGGGGCCGCTGTAGGTGGACTTCCGCCAGTGGGCCTGCGCGAGGTCCATGTGTTTCACCTTTCGTCGTATTCAGCTGAAACACGGAGCAGGAGGTCTTCTGATTCCGCAGGTCCCAGCGCCGCAACTGCAAGCCTAGCTTTCGCGGTGTGATACGGGGCCACGTCTTCGGGCTCGTCGAGCAGGGCCGAGGACCTGATGTGTTCCAAGTGGACAATCGGGTCCGCCTTGGCGAACTCCAGCAGGACGAAGGGGCTGATGATGCCCCAGTGGCCGCCTCGATCGAACGGGATCACCCGCACGTCGACGTTGGGGCGTCTGGTCATGTGCACGATGTGGCGGAGTTGCTCGGCCATCACCCGCGGGCCGCCCATCGGGCGGCGCAGGGCGGCCTCGTCGATGAAGGCGGTGAACATCGGTGGACGCGGCTTGGTGAGTGCCACCTGGCGGCCGGATCGGACGATGACGCGTTGTTCGGACTCGCGTTGCGGTACGTCGAAGCAGGCCAGCATGGCTCGGGTGTAGTCGTGGGTCTGCAGCATTCCCGGTATGACGAGGAGGTTCACCATCGTGATCGCGGTTGCCTCGGCTTCGAAGCTCATCAGGGCGGTGAGCTGTTTGGGGACGCCCTGGTACTCGGAGCCGGAGTCGAGCCAGCGGCCGCGCTGCTCGGCCTCGCGGGCCAGTTCCAGGATGCGCACGCGTTCGTTGCCGGTGACGCCGTAGGCGACGAGCAGTGCCGACACCTCGGTGAGGTCAACGGCCTTGTGGGCGTTCTCGATGCGGTTGATGGTGGCCGAGGAGACCCCCACCCGCGCGGCCGCCTCGCGGGTGCTCAGGCCGGAGTTGTCGCGCAGCTCCTTGAGTTCCGCGGCCAGCCCGCGCGCTCGAACCATTCCGCGTTTCCGTGACATGGCGCTACCCTAGGAGGAGTCGTGCCGATATCGGCGAACCTTCACTCGATGGTGGTAACTGTCACCACTGCCGTAACGCGGGTGACCGTGCCAGCGTGGCCGCCATGACTTCGACGGACAACCGCCGCATCCTGCTGCCGCCGTACACCGAGGAGGAGGTGGTGTCGATCCTGGAGGACTGGGGCCGCACCTGCGCGCCGAGCCGCTTCATGGTCTACGGCGTCGAGGACGATCCGGCCATCGGCCATGACGGCGACATCCTCGCCTGGGGCCTCGCTTCGTACGACCACGTCTACGTCCACGCTCTCGACTCCACCGGTGGCGGCACCTTCGCCTCCGTCGACAGCATGCGCCGCATCATGTTCCGCCCGGACCGTGACATCCGCGTGCTCTGGATCGACCCACAACCGGAAAATTGACATTTCAGGACCGGCGGTGCCGCCGGCGCTCGGCGTGGAACTGGTGGTCACGGCGAATCAGGCCGACGATGTCCGCGCAGGTTTGCGGGGGCAGCGCCGGCGGCGATCGGTACAGCTCGTCCAGGAGATACCGCGGGTGGTTCGCCAGGAGGTCGACGGTCAGGTCCTCGATCCGGCCGAGCTGTGCGCGCTCGTGCAGGAGCATGACCGCGGTGCTGACCCGGATCTGATGCCCTTTGCGGTTGAGCCAGGAGGTCAGATCCCCGGCGATGTCGTTGACCTGGCGAGCCCAGCTGCGCCCACCCCCGTCGACGGCCGGGCCGGTCTCGACGACGTTGCCGTAGGAGTCGAGTTTCTCGTACCACCACTGGTCGCCGGCGACGTTCAGCCGCACCCGGCGGCGTTTGACCTCGACCGCCCACACCCCTTGCGGTCCGACGAGCACGTGGTCGGTCTCGCCGCGCCGGTTGTGGTAGCCGCGCAGCATGACCCACTCGTCCGGCAGCACGGACAGCGCCCAGGCCAGGGTGTCCTCACCCCAGAGCCCGGCGGCCCGCTGCTGCCGGCGCCCGAATGCCTGCTGCCTGCCGACATCGGCGTGAACGACTTCCTGCCAGGTTTCCTGAACGTGCGCACGCGCTTCCCGCTCAGTGGGGGTGGGCACCGCGAAGATCCGTTTCCACAGTGGCTTCTCGCTGCGAACGACCCTCAGGTAGTCCTGCGACTGCCGGTACCGGTCCGCCCACGCGGCCGTGTTCGCCTCGGCGGACCGCAACTGCTGCTCGGTTCGCCACAACTGCTCACCGCCGTGATCGGAAAGGACCTCAACCCGCATCCCGCCCCCTCCGGTTTCGGCCCGAACCTGTCTCGCCGTCATCATCGCCGAGCCCGAATTCGTTCGTCCTGTCGGCGCCGGTGATGCGGGCGGCGACGTAGGCGACAAGCCTGACGGGACTGCTGGCGACAAAGGTAAAACCGGGGAGGAAGAAGACGACGCTCAGGCCTGCCGCGAACAGCGGGACGAAGACGAGTGGCCCTCGGGTGATGTGGGCGATGGTGATGGCCTGACCGGTCAGCACCTTCGCGGGATAGCGGCAGGTGATGGTTGCCGAACCGGTGAACTCCGGCCGCTTCGGCACACCCCAGATCAGCACGTCCGGCATCGGCCGGCCGCCTTCCGGGGTCACCGTGCACTCGTTGGCCAAGTAGTCGACGTTGTCCTGTTGCCGCCCGAGGGGCTGGACCATGACGATCTCCGTGCCGGCCGGCCAGGTTGCCGCCTGGTCGGGACCGGCGGATTCGCCCCTGCTGACCACGAAAGCACCGATACCGAGAATGACGGCGGCCACCCCCAGGCCGCCGAGGAGCATGCTCCACGCGATTCGGCGCAGTGGCTTGCGGGCTGGCTTGCTCAACGGCCGTCCTTCAGCGTCTGAATGACGATGGTGGCCGCATGGTCCGCCCGGTCGCACCGCGGTCCACCGGCACTGCCTTCGGCCGTGCCTTTCCTGATGCCGTCCACGTCGCTGTCGGCCACCATGAACTCCACGTCGTCGGCGACGCCGACGAACAACTTGCAGAAGCCATACTTCGACTCCCTCCGGCCATTGGCGCGGACCACGGGATAGCCGGCGATCGTGTCCACGGTCCAGGAGTCGCAGTCGATCTGGCTGCGGCATTGCCGGGCGATCCCGGCCAGACCGTCCCCGGTGTAGATGACGATGTCCAGGAAGTCCATCGGGTTCGAATCCGTGCTGGGGCGCCAGTGGCAGGCCACACGACTGCCGGTGCGTTCCTCCTGCGCGACCGGCCGGCCAAGGTCGCGGGCCTGCCGCTCGGGGATCAGACGACAAGGCGCGTCCCGAAACCCGCTGACGTCCAACGGGTTCGACACCGCCGGAACCACCAGCGAGGTGCCCGAACGGGTGGTCGTGCCAGGGCCGGCAGGCGCGGGCGTGTTGCCCGTGCATCCTGCCGCCAGTGCGATCACGGCGAGCGAGGCCGCTGCTACCGCCGCCGGCGTCCGCGCAATCCCTGCCACAGGTCCTCTCCATCGTCATGGCGCCGGCCCGGGGTGCCGGCATCCGGCTGTGCGGCTTGCGCCTTGGTGGCGGCAAGGTCTTCGGCGAGCCCGTTGAAGTCGAACTCCCACAAGGCGGTGAGGCCGTGTTCGAGGAAGCCGGAGTAGGCCGAGGTTCTCGCGATCGTGCGCCAGGTCAGGGTGCCGTCGACGAGTCCCTCGCCGATCTCTCGGGTGACGGGGTCGT
This sequence comes from Actinophytocola sp., assembly GCF_036002505.1. Lineage (GTDB taxonomy): Bacteria > Actinomycetota > Actinomycetes > Mycobacteriales > Pseudonocardiaceae > DASYTH01. Next base: position 6,953 of record NZ_DASYTH010000131.1, read on the forward strand.
CGCTGGCTTTCAGGGCATCGATCATGATCTTCTCCAGCTTGGCCTCGTCCCGGAGGATTTCCGCGTACTCGGTTCCCTCGACGAGCTTGAGAAACTCGGCGCGGCTCGCCGGGAATTGGCCGGAGGTCTGGCTCATGGTGTCCGTCCCCCTACTTGGGCATGGTGTGCGGGGTGTCCGGTAGTTCGGGCAGCCTGGCGTCGGCGTGGTGCAGGCTGCCGTAGTTCGTCTGCGCGGCTTCGGTGACGCTGATGACGTCGTCGATGTCGCCGATCAGTTTGAGGATCTCCCTGATCCCCTCGGCCACTCGAAAAATCTTGTAGCTGGTGAACGCCCCGGCGAGGATCCCGATCGGCACCCCGATCCCGGTGGAGGCCGAGCCTCCCGCGACGGCCGCGGCCGCCGCTGCCTCGAAAGCGGAATCCCCGATCGTGTCGAGGACAGCGACCACGGCGTCGCGCAGCCTGACCATCTCCTCGGACGCCACCCGGTACTGCCCGGCCAGCTTGTCGATCCGCGTGTGCGCCTCTTCCACTGGCGGGACCAGCTTCATCAGGTGGAGTGCGG
>NZ_DASYTH010000132.1:0-2893 GCF_036002505.1 Actinophytocola sp.
ATCTCCGGGTCGAGGCATGCGGAAGCGTCGACGAGCTGAACGCAGCCATCGGCCTTGCCGTCGCGGCGGGGCCACCGGATGAAATGCGCGGCTGGCTGGGGCGCATCCAGAACGACCCGCGTCGGCCGCTGCATCGGCGAACTGCTCGAGGACCGCGCTCCAGCCGCCGGTAGCACGCCCGCGACCACGAACCGGGACGGACGCCTGCGCGGCGACCTCCGTAGCACTTTCTAGTGGAACACCACCGATGCCTCGGGCTGTCGCGGTCATCGCTCTGCTCGCTGCGAACTTGTGTCCTGATACGTACCCCCCGGTACATAGGCCAGGGACAACGACCCAAGACTCGGCTGACCTTCGACTGCGGGGTGAAAGGTGTCGCCGATGCGGCGCGTTGGCTTGTCCCAGGACTGCCTCGGCTGGGGGAGAGCGCCTGGCCCGGCGATGACGTGGTGGTAGATACTATTACCCGGTAGGGGTATATGTACTGGAACGGAGAGGGTCGCGATGAGTCAGCTCACGGTTTTGTTCTGTGGTGCCACCGGTCGCCTCGGAGCGCTGACCCCACTACTGCTTGATCGCGGCCATCGGGTGCTGGCGGCTACCCGTGAGCCGGGATCGGCGCGAGCACAACAACTGCGGGAGCGCGGGACGCAAATCGTGCGAGTGGACTTCGATGAGATAGCGAGCCTGGAGGTGGCCGCGAGCCGGGCCGATGCTCTGGTGGCTGCCGGTACCGCGCACGCAGCCGGCCCGGTCAGCGATCTCCGCCACGGTCGCAACATCATTGACGCCGCCAGGGTCGCCGGAGTGGGCCATCTGATCTACCTGACGGTCGCCGGCGCTGACCGCTCGACCGGTGTGCCAGTCATGGACAGTAAGCACGAGGTCGAGCGGTATCTCCGCCACTCGGGCGTGCCGCACACGATCATTGCACCGGTCTACTTCATGGAGAACCTGTGGAACCCGTGGAACACGCCGGTGCTGGCCAGCGGCCGGCTGCCGTCTCCGGTGTCCCGCTCCAAGCCGCTACAGCAGATCCCAATCGCAGAGGGTCTGTTGCATTGAGCGATCGCAACTGATCTTCGCAGGAGGATTTGCGGTTGGCACCCTACCCAGCACACCCGGGACCGCCTATGAGACCTCAGCGGTGCCGGCGGGAGGCGCACCGAAGGGTTCCGGCAGTAAGATTTCCAGTCAAGATCACTCGCGATGGCTCAATGCAACAGACCCGTCCAGGTCGCTGGTAGGCCGCCGGATCGACACCTGGCGCAGACCGGGTACGTCGCTCAGGACGCACCGTTGTGGCCGCGGTTGCGCGTCGCGGATGTGCTTGAGCTGGGCCGATGCATGAATCCACGCTTCGACGCGCAGCTGGCCGAGGCGCGTATCCGGGCGCTCGAGATCCCGCGTCGGGTCCGCATCCACACGCTGTCTGGCGGGCAACGAGCGCAGGTTGCGCTGACCCTGGTGCTGGCGAAAGGGCCGGACCTGTTGCTGTTGGACGAGCCCTTGGCGAATCTGGACCCGCTGGCCAGGCGTGAGTTCCTGACCTCGATGCTCGTTTCCTGCGCCGAGTACGGGGTCGCGGTGTTGTTCTCCTCCCACGTGATCGCGGAGCTCGAGCGCATCTGCGATTACCTCATCGTGCTGCGGGCTGGGCGGGTGCAGACCGCCGGCGACATCGACGAACTGCGCGCCAGCCACCGGGTGGTGATCGGCCCTCTCGACTGGCCGCAACGCAGCGGGATCCCCGTGGTCAGCGCCACCAAGACCGCGGGCCGGACTGTCGCGCTGGTGCGCATCGAGTCCGGCACGAGAATCGGGCCGGGCTTGGATGAATCCGAGCCGACCTTCGACGAGCTGGCGCTGGGCTATCTCGCCGCACCGGCTCCGCTGGTTAGCGAGGTGCCGGCATGAGGTGCCTGCTCTGGCGCCTGCACCGCGGACAGCTGCTGTGGACGGCAATCGTGCTCGCGGTCGGCTGCGCCGTCATGGCATTGGTCGCGCAGAGCGCCGACCGGTGGCTCGCACACTACGAGCATTGGCAGGCGCAGCTAGGCAAGGCCGGCTGCCCGCTACCGAGCGACGGCGGTAGTTTCGTGCGCGCCCCGCCGCCCGCATGCCAGGCGCTGCTGTCGCGCTACTCCAGCGGGAAACAGGAGTCGTTCGTGCACGCCTACAACTTCGCCATCCCGGCGTTCGAGGAAGGCCTTCCCCTGCTCGTGGTCGTCATCGGTGTGCTCGTTGGAGCTCCGCTGGTGGCCCGGGAGGTTGAGCAGCGCACCCAGCTCGTCGCCTGGACCCAGTCTGTTTCGCGCCGCCGGTGGTACGCAACCAAGACCAGCATCTTGGCCGCCTGCCTGGCCTTTGCTGGACTGGTCGCCGGCCTGGCCAACGACCGCGTCCAGATCCCGCTCACCCGCGGCGGCCTGACCAGCTCGCGCTGGATCTGGTTCTTCTCCATCGACCTCGCCCCCGCCGCCGAGGCCGTGCTCGCCTTCGCTCTCGCCGTCACGATCGGCGCCTACCTCCGGCGCACCCTCGCCGCCATCGGCGCCGCGCTGATCGGCTTCCTCGCCCTGTTCCTGCTCACCGGCTGGATCGTGCGCTCCCTCACTCCGGTGTCTCGGGCGACTGGACCGCGAGGAACGCCCGACAACAGTTGGGGTATCGGAGGCGGCCAATACCACCCCGCCGGCCAGTACTGGCCGCTCCAACTCATCTACGTCGCGATCCTGCTCCTGCTCGCCGCAGCACTGCTTGCCGCCGGCTGGCGAGCCACCCGGCCACGAAACATCGTCTGACCCCACGACCTCGCAAAGCACACCGCACCACCGCTAACCAACACCGAATCGTGCTGATCACAAGCCTGAGATCTATCTGTCCGGCTCAC
>NZ_DASYTH010000133.1:0-3463 GCF_036002505.1 Actinophytocola sp.
TGCTGGACACAACCGGCGCAACCGTGTGGTCGCTCACCTTCGTCGCCGCCGTCATGGCCGCCGGCGCGCTCGTCACCCTCCTCGGCCGGGAAACACGGGGCGCCAAGCTGACATGACCCGGCCGCGGTCGCGGACATGCCCCGTCACGGTTTCCTCCCTTGCCGGCCCGGCACGTGCCCAGATGCGGGCTCCGTGGGGCCTTCCCCTGCGCAGGACCGACAGGCGTCGTCGTTGACCCTGTGACCTGGTTGCCGACGACCGCTGCCCGCCGCAGACTGACGACGAGGACCCTACCCGATCCGGATCCAGGCGCTACCCACCAGGACACACGAACACGGGAAGGAGGCCGTGGACGTGGGAAGCGCGTTGCTGCGCTGGCTGGAGGATCCCGACGTGGACCGAGGGATCCACTTCGCCGACAGCGCCGGAGGCTGGTCGTTCCGCTCCTACGCCGATCTGGCCAACTCGGTCGCCGAGTGCGCCGGCAGGCTCGAGGACGCGGGTCTCGGCACTGGCGGTGTCGTCTGCATCGCTCTTCCGAGCGGGCCGGAGTTCGTGGCGGCCTTCTTCGGCACCCTGATCGCGGGTGGCACCCCCTCGCCGGTGGCGCCGCCCCTGATCTTCCGGAGCGCCGATGAGTATGTCTCCCAACTGGTTCGGCTGCTGCAAGCCGCCGCGCCGTGCCTGGTCGTGTCGGACGCCGACCTGCACCCGGTCATGGTGGGGGCAGTGGAGACCGCTGGCCTGGATTGTCCCTGCCTGAGTCCCCCCTTGGCCGGCGATCGCTCGGACCTGCGGGCACGGCCGCCCGCCGCGCTCGCGCTGCTGCAGTTCACCGCCGGGTCCAGCGGGAGCCCACGGGGGGTCCGGATCTCTTGGAGGAACTTAGAGACGCAGGTCGCGGCGTTGTACAAGTGGGTGCGCTGGCGCCAGGACGACAGCGTCGCCAGCTGGCTCCCGCTCTACCACGACATGGGCTTGATCGGCATGTTCCTCTGCTCTGTTGTTCACCGCGCGCACCTGTGGCTGATGCGGCCCGAGCACTTCCTCCACTCGCCTGCGTCGTGGCTGGAGTGCCTGGGCCGGTTCGGCGCGACCATGACGGGCGGGCCCACCTTCGGCTACGCCTACGCGGCCAAGAAGGTCACCGCCGCGGAGCTCGCGGGTATGGATTTCTCCCGCTGGCGGGTGGCCGCCGTTGGCGCCGAGCGCGTGGACCCTGCGGCTCTGGACCGGTTCGCGCGGCTGGTTGCGCCCAACGGATTCCGGCGTGAGGCGTTCCTGCCCGGCTACGGCCTGGCCGAGGCCACCCTAGCCGTGACCGGGAGCCGCCCCGGAGAGCTTCTGTCGCTCGTAGCCATCGATCGGGCCTCCCTGCGGTTCGGCGATCCCGTCCGCGTCCTGGAACGCGGCTCCCTCGATCCAGCCGGGGACCGAGGCCCTGGCGAATGGCTGGTCGGCTGCGGACGGCCCCTGCCGGGCATCCGGCTCTCCATCCTCGACGCCACCGGCGCCCCGCTCGGGGAGGGCCGGCTGGGAGAGATCGTCGCAGTCGGTCCCTGGGTGTCCGAGGGATACAAGGGCGCGCAGGCCGGCGGCCCCACCAGCTTCGTGAAGGGACGGCTCCGCACCGGCGACGCCGGCTTCCTGCTGGACGGGGAGTTGTTCGTCCTTGGGCGGATGGGCGACAGCACCAAGGTCAGGGGGCGCAGCCTCTACGCCGAGGACGTCGAGGCGAGACTCGCGGCGATCCCGGGCGTTCCCGCCGGCCGGATGGTGGTGGTGTTCGGACGGTTCGATGGGCTGGACAGCGTCGCGGCGGTGGTCGAACGCGAACGGGGAGCGTGGGTCGAGCCCGCCGCACGCCAGCTCCGCAGCCAGACCGGCCGGAGCGCCCGGATCCTGATCCTGGAGGTCCCGCGGTACGCCATCCCGCGCACCTCCAGCGGCAAGCCGCGCCGCCGGCTTCTCGAGCAGGAACTCATGGAGGGCAGGCTGCCCGCGACGACACTGCTCGACTGGCGCCAGGGGGTCTCATGAGGTTGGACGTGCCGCTGCACCACGCGCTCGATAAGTCAGCGCCGATCCCGCGCCACGAGGCCATCCAGCGAATCCTCAAGTGGGACCGGGGACAGCCATGCGACCGGTCGCCAGCCAGCACCGTGGTGCCTGCACCCGAACCTGCTGCCGCAGCCGCGGGCGGCGGTCGTCTCACCGCCGACCACCTGCCGGGCCGCTCGCTCGTCAAGGGACAGCGGAACCTCTCGTGGGCGAACAGAAGCTCTCCGGCTCCGCGGACACCAGAGCTCCTGGTGGGCGGAGGCCGATCGCCGGCAGGGAATGTGTGGAAGCCATGGGGCTTCCGGCGTCCGGTGGTGCCGGACGGTGCAGGCGCTCGTCCTTCCGCGGCCCCTCCGGGCTCCAGCCGGTTGTTGGCGTGCCAGCGCTTGCGCCGGTTGAGTGCGACGCGGACGAGAAGGGGGATTCCGGATGGTCTCGGCGTATGCCCTTGTGTCGGTCGAGGCCGGGATGAACCAGGAGGTCGTCGCGGCCCTCCGGTCGCTGGACGTTGTGAAGCAGGCCCACGCGTGTCGGGATCAACCCGATATCTTCGCGTTCGTCGAGGTCGCCGATGAGCGGGCTCTGGCGGACGTCGTCCTCACCGCGATCCAGGGGCTCCCGGGGATCCGGACCACCGAGACGCACATCGTGGCGCCCGTGTAGCCGCGACAGGCTCGGCACACGCGTGGCGCAACCGGTCACCGGCGACGACCTGCAGCTTCGCTTTGGCCGCGACCGGCTGTGGTACCGATTCGTGCGCTCCGGCGGCGGCTGGATGCTGGTGTGTGGGGGAATGGACCGGCGAACCGGATCAGCGTAACCACCAGCTCACACCGTTTGCTTCCTGGAGGACAAGGCACCGGCATCGGGGTTTGTGATCCTCTAGTTCGGCGACCCTCCGCGCCCGAGCAGCTCGGGATGTTCGACCTCCGGGTGCGAGGCGTCGGTGAACTCGCGGAACTCCCCCGTGACCAGGAATGCCACCTGCTCGCCGATGTCCACCGCGTTGTCGCCGATCCGCTCGATCTGGCGCGACACGACGTACATCCGGATCCCCCACTCCAGCATGCGCTTGTCCTCTGACACCGCAAGCACCTGCTGCAGCATGCCGCGGTTCAGCCGGTCGATGGGATCGTCCATCTCGGGGAGCTTACGCGCGAGTTCGAGATCGCGGCGCGCGAGCGCGTTCATCGCCGCCCCCACCATCCCAAGCGCCAGCGCGCCCATCTCCTCAAGGTGCTGCAGCACCGTGGGGCTGGGTGGCAGGCCGTCGGCGAGCTTGGTGATCTTCGCCATGTTCACCGCCTGGTCGGCGACGCGCTCCAGATGCAGGTTGATGTGCAGCAGTGCCGTCAGCAGCCGCAGGTCGGAGGCGACCGGGGTCTGGAGCGCGAACAGGCCG
>NZ_DASYTH010000134.1:0-59407 GCF_036002505.1 Actinophytocola sp.
CGACGCGACGAAGGAGTGCCCTTGAGGCCAGCGGCACGGTGTTAAACGATCTCGGGCTACGAGGAGACGGTCCCGTTGATGGATGGCTGCCGCGCTATGCCAAGGCCAAGGTCGTCGTGCAAGTCAACGTGTGGCCGGCCGGCCGCCGTGAGCGGAGTGGCAGGCGGGCCGGCCTGCGGCGGCACGCTTGCGCGCCGCCTTGATCACATAGAGCCGAATTCGGCAGAGATTGCCCCAGCACGAAGCAACGACACATACCGCGGAGCCGGAGAGACCGGCTGGAGTGTCAGCCACGAGTCGAAGGTGTGTTCGGTTAGGATTGGTTTATGCAAGAAACGCCGGTGACGACCAACGATCCCTCCACGGAGGGTCTGGACCGGATGGTCGCCCAGCTGGACACCGCCGGCGACATGACAACGAATCCGGACGAAAATCTGACTGATGTCGACCGGCGAATAGCTGAGATTCAGGAGCGGTATGGGCCGGAGGACATCGTGACGTTCTTCATTCGCCAGGCGCAACCTGAACTGGTTGCAGCTGTGCAGCGGACTGAGGAGCGGCTTCGGGCGGCTGGCATCGGTCAGGCATAGTATGGCTCTGCGCGGTCCTCGAGGCCGTGGCTGATGCGCAGCCTGATCGAGGGGTGGACATTCAGCTCGTCGAGTCGTGCTGGTTCAACCCAGAGGACTTCCTTGGACTCGCCGCTGACGCGAAGCTGGCCGCCGATGGAATGGGCTCGGAAGCAGATGGAGAATTCCTGGCGGACCTCGCCGTCGATGAAGGCAATGACGTGGTTGGGGTCGCTGTAGATGCCGATCAGGCCGGCGACCTCGACGTTGATGCCGGTTTCTTCTTTGACTTCGCGTGTGACGGTTTGGGAGATGGTCTCGCCGATCTCTTGGGCTCCGCCGGGGATGGCGTAGAGGTCGTTGTCGGTGCGGCGGATCATGAGGAGGCGGCCGGTGTCGTCCTGGATGACTGCGGTCACGGCGACCACGATGCTGTTGGCTGGTGGGGCGTCGGGGTCTTGGTAGTAGTCGATACGGGTCATGGGGTCCTGCCTACCACTTGGGTGGCTTGGCTGCGCTCCACACGCTGTCGAAACTCTCGGAGTAGGTTTCGAACAGGTCGCCGCCGGTGAGTCGGCGGAGGTGGAGTAGGGGTGCGTGGCCGGCGGCGAAGCCGTAGACGTGGGTGTTGACGAGCATGTCGTCGTCGAATCGGTAGATGGAGTTGTACAGGGTCGTTGCGTGGCAACGGATCTCGATACCGTCGACACCGGATAGCGGTTGGAAGAACGCCAGGGCGTTTCGGACCTTGGCTGGGATCGTGGTCTTGCCGATGTTTTCTTCGATGCTGCGACGGGCGACCGCCTGGCTTGCCGGGTCGCCGAGGAGGAGCCGGATCTTGGCGCCTTCGTCGGCTTGGTGGCGTAGGCGTTTGAGCAGCGTCGGGTCGTCGGTGAGGAACATGCCGGCATAGATGAGCACCTCGATGTGCTCGGCGGCCTGGCCGCATAGCCGGGTCCAGAGGTCGGCCGGTACCAGGTGGCGGTGCGGGTAGACCTTGACGATCTCCGATCCGCCGATCTCGGCCTTGCGTTCTGGCTCGACGGCGGCGGGCCAGAGGTAGCTCTCGGTCTCGCGGACCATGGCGGCGATGGCGTGGCGGTGGCGGGGGTAGGGGATGCGGCCCTTCGCGATCCAGCGTTCGACGGTCTTCGGGTCGACCCCGGTCGCCTTGGCGACGTGATGGACGTCGAGGCCGTTGCGCAATAGGGCGTCGCGTAGGCGCTCGTTCCGCACGGCGGGCTCCAGTCGAGACGAGTTGGGACGTCTTGACGGTACCAAGACGTCCGTAGGTGTCCTGCAATGCGGTGCTTGCGTCCTCCTGAACAGCCGAAAGTAGCGATTGTCCGGAACACCCCGGACGTGACGGCAAGAGGACAAGATGCCAGTTATCCCGACGCGGTTCGCGGTGGAATTTCGGCGAGGTGTTCCCGTGCGGCGCATTCGTTCTGGGTGTGGAGGGCCGCAACGGCATTTGCCGGCTCGGCCTCACCTCCCGCCAGGTGGAGACGGGGGTGAGCGGCTGTGAGCGAGCGGCCGTGGTTGGAGGCGCGGGCGACGCGCACGTTGTGGGCCGCGCATGAGGCGCTGGTCGCGCTACGGCCGGGAGCAGACGCGGGGACTTCGACGTGGCTGAACTTCCACCTGCGGAGTTCAGCGGTGTACCGGCAGGTGGCCGAGGTTGACGACGGCCATCACGGTGAGGCGCTGTACTGGGCCCAGCGGGAGAAGGCGAAAGCGGACGAGTTGGCAGTGAGGCCGGCTGGGGCGCGGACACGTGGACGGCGTGGAAAAGGCGAGCTGGCCAGCATGCCGACCAGCTTGGCGCAGGCACACGAGGCGGTGTCCACGGTTCAGCCCAGCGGGAACGCGCCGTTGTCGGTGTGGCTGGCGTACCACCGCCACGCGGCCGAGGTCTACGCCGAGACGGCCGAAGTCGACTGGGCACACCATCATGAGGCGCGGCACTGGATGAGTCTGGAACGCGCCATGGTTTCCGAATTGGAACGGCAGATCGCGAACAACGGCGACAAACAGAATCCTGAGTTCAGAACCTCGGCGAATTGATGAGGAAGGATCGCGCACCAACACCGGAAAGTCTCGCGCTCGGCAGTACCTGAGTGTCTACTGTGGAGTGCGTGCGATGAAGGCGTCCTTCGTCACACTCAGCGTGACAAAGGCCCCCTTCGTCGCACGACGGCGGAGCTCCTGGAGTTCCTGGCGTCACCACAGTCCCATCAGCAACAAAACCCACTCAGGTGATCTTGAAACAGCCGTGCACGCGAGGGCGCCCGGCGGAATGGAGTGCAGAGGTGACGTCCACTTGGGACCATCGACGGACCGGTGAGCTGCGGTGGGAGTGGAGCGGGTGACGGGAATCGAACCCGCATGGCCAGCTTGGAAGGCTGGGGCTCTGCCATTGAGCTACACCCGCGTGCGCCGGCTGGGTGAGCCGGTGCGGGAACAGGGTAGCGCGTCACCCCGGGACGACGGGGTGTACCCGCGGATGTGGGTCGGGCTGACAGGATTTGAACCTGCGACCCTCCGCTCCCAAAGCGGATGCGCTACCAAGCTGCGCCACAGCCCGTGACCACCGAGGTGGCCTGGCACAGCGTAGCGCGGCGGCCGACGTGGACCACACCGCGTTGTGTGATCAACAGTGGGTGAGCGGATGGTCGCGGTGTGCTGTGGGGCGGGCTAGGCTTTCTCCGGAGGGTGGTGGGGAAGGAGCTGGGGGTGGTGGCGGAGCCCGGCGAGTTGCGGGTGCTGGGTCCGGTGGAGGCGCTCGGACCGGCGGGGCCGGCGGTGTTGCACGGGGCGCGGCAGCGGGCGGTGCTGGGGGTGCTGGCACTCAACGCCGGCACCACGCTGCCGATTCCGCGGCTGGTGGACGTGCTGTGGGGGGAGGAGCCGCCGCGGACGGCGGTGCGGACGCTGCACAGCCATGTGGCGCGGATCCGGCAGGCGCTGACGGCGTGCGGGTTCACGCCGGTGCTGGTGACCCGGGGGCCCGGGTACGTCATGGACGCCCCGCCGGAGTCGGTGGACGCGCTCCGGTTCGAGCGGGCGGTGCGGGCGGGCCGCGGGTACCTGGCGGCGGGTGCGGCGGACCGGGCGGCGGCGGAGCTACGGCAGGCGGCCGCGCTGTGGCGTGGCGAGCCGTTCGCCGACGCGGAGCTGGCCGGGTGGGGGCAGCGGGAGGTCGACCGATTACAGGAGATGCGGCTGTCGGCGACCGAGGACCTCTGGGACGCCGAACTGCGGCTGGGTAACCACGAGGAGGCGGCCCGCCGGCTGCCGCGGCTGCTGGGCCTGCATCCCGCGCGGGAGCGGCTGACCGCGCTGTACATGACCGCGCTGTACCGGTGCGGGCGGCAGACCGACGCGCTGGAGGCGTTCCAGGACCTGCGCCACCGGCTGGCCGACGAGTTGGGCGTGGACCCCGGGCCGGAGCTGCTCACCCTGCACGCCTCGATACTGCGCCGGGATCCCGCGCTGGACCTGACCCCACAGCAGCCGGCGCCGGCGCAGATTCCGGCGCGGGTGGGGCATTTCACCGGGCGCGACGGCGAGCTGGCCGAGCTGGACCGGATGCTGGACGAGCCGGGCGACGAGCAGCCGGTCGTGGTGATCTCCGGGGCCGCCGGCATGGGCAAGACCGCGCTCGCCGTGCAGTGGGCGCACCGCCGTGCCGACCGGTTCCCGGACGGCCAGCTGTTCCTCGACCTGCGCGGGCACGAGCGGCGCGGGGCGGTGTCCGCGGCCGACGCGCTCGCGCACCTGCTGCGCGCCCTGGACGTGCCGGACGAGCGGATTCCGGGCGAGCTGGCCGAACGCGCCGCGCTGTACCGCTCGCTGCTGCGCGGCCGGCGCTGCCTCATCATGATCGACAACGCCGGGCGGGTGCCGGACGTCCTGCCCCTCGTGCCCGGCACCGGCCCGGCGCTGCTGATGATCACCAGCCGGCACGCCATGGCCGCGCTGGGCACCCGGCACGCGGTGCACCCGGTCGCCCTCGACGCGTTCCCGCACGCGGCCTCGATGGACCTGCTGACGCGGGTGCTCGGGCCGGGCCGGGTCCGGCATGAGCCCGGCCCCGCCGCCCGGCTCGCCCGGCTCTGCGGCGGCATGCCGCTGGCGCTGCGCATCGCGGCCGCCCGGCTGGCCGGGGACCCCCGCCGGCCGATCGCGGAGCTCGCCGCGGAGCTGGCCGGCGCCGGCCGGTTGGACACCCTGGCCGTCGAGGGCGACTCCCGCACCGTGCGTGCCGTGCTGGCCAGCGCCTACCTGCCGCTGCCGGCGGCGCAGGCCCGGATGTTCCGCCGGATCGGGCTCAGCCCGGGCACGACGGTCAGCACGGCGCTCGCGTCGGCCATGTGCGACCTCACGGAGCACGAGGGCGCGGCCGCCGTGCACGAGCTCGCCGCGCACCACCTGGTGACCGACGCCGGGCCGGACCGGTTCCGGTTCCACGACCTGATCCGCGAGTTCGCCCGGCGGTGCGCGCACACCGAGGAGCCCGAAGCCGGCCGGGTCGAGGCCACCGAGCGGCTGCTCGACTGGTACCTGCTGATCGCCGCGGAGGCCAACGCGGTCATCGAGCCGAACCGCGACCTGGTGCGGCCGGCGTACCGGCACCGAAGACCCGAGGCGCCGTTCGCCGCCGACCCGCACGCGGCGCAGGCCTTTCTCGGCGCCGAGCGGGACAACCTGCTGCCGGTGGTGCGCTTCGCCCGGGAGAACGGACTGCTCACCGAGGCCTGGCAGCTCACCTACCTGCTGACCAGCTTCTACGACGCCACCGGTCACTGGCACGAGCGGGTGGAGCTGTGCCGGATCGGTGCCGCGGCCGCGGCCGAGCTCGGCGAGCGGCTGGCGGAGGCGGAGATGCTGCGGGCGCTGGGGGTCGCGTACTTCATGGTGCGCCGCCTGCCCGACGCGCTGGCCACGAACACGCTGGCGCTGCGGGCCGCGCAGGCTGCCGGCGATCTCACCGGTGAGGGTCACGTCTACAACAACATCGGCAACACCTACATCGAGTTGCGGCGCTTCGACGAGGCGATCGCGGCCCACCGGCTGGCCGTCGAGCGCAGCGCCGCGTCCGGCAACCGGCTCGGGCACGCGCTGTCCCAACGCAATCTGGGCTTCACCTACGTCCGGATGGGCCGGCCGGCGGACAGCCTGGAGCCGCTGGGCAACGCGCTGGCGATCTTCCGCGAGCTGGGCAACGGCCGGCTGGAGGCGGCCACCCTGGACACGCTGGGCGAGGCCTACCTCGGCCGCGGCGACCACGACACGGCGCTGCACCATCTGGGTGAGGCGGTCGCGGTGAGCCGGTCCATCGGTGACCGGTGGGCCGAGTGGGAATGCCTGCTCGACACCGGCAAGGTGTACCTCGACCGGGCGGATTTCGTTGCCGCGCTCGACCATTTCACGAGGGCGCTGGAGATCACCCGGGACGTCGGCGACCGGCACGGCGAGGCGGCCGCGCTCGAGCACGTCGGCCGCGCGCAACTCGGGGCGGGCGACCTGGCCGCCGCCCGGGAGAGCCTCGAGTTGGGCCTGGCGCTGCGGACCCGGGTGCCGGACGCCTACGAGCAGGCCCACCTGCTCCGCGATCTCGGTGACCTGGAGGCGCGGTGTGGCCGGCCGCAGGCCGCGGCCGGCCACTGGAAGCAGGCGGTCGAACTCTACCGCCAGGCGAACGCGACGGCCGAGGCCGACGGCATCACCGTGCGCTCGTCATGATCGTCACCTCGGCCCGGGCCCGGCCCAGCGCGGCGCCGGCCGGCGCGTACAGCTCCAGAATGAACCGCTCCTGGGGCAGCGGCGGCTTCGGCACCAGCGGGATCAGCGCGGTGGCCCGCGTCGCGCCCGGCTGGAAGACCAGCTGCGCCTCCTGCACGGGGACGTAGTCCGCCGGCGGGTGGTCGAGCGGCACCGTCCGGTACTTCACCCCGACCGGCGCCGGCGACAGGGTGGACAGACCGACCGGAACCGAGCAGCTGCTGCCCGCCTGAACCTCCGCCAGCGGCGGTGCCAGTTGCGGAGCCCAGCACTTCGGGTTGCCGTCGACGATCGACACGACCGGAAACGCGGAGTCCGCGCCCGCCGACACCGGCGCCAGGCCGGCCACGCACGCGGCGACCACCGCCAACGCTTTCGCTGATCTTGCTCGCATCGCAGTCCCCACTGTCCTGCTTGAGCGGGGCGCCCTCGCCGGCCCCGCGGTGCACAGTGCTTATCGCTCCCCGCTTGTGATTTGGTTGTGGGCGCCCGCGCAACCGGGCGGACCAGGTCACCCGGCGCGCGGCGGGTCGGGCAAGCTCGCATAGACTGGGCCACCGTCCCGATGTGAGCTGCCGTCGGGCGCTCATCCATGCACTTGCCGCCCGAGGAGACCACGTTGAAGAGCACCGTCGAGCACCTGAGCCCGACGCGGGTCCGGATCAACGTCGAGGTGCCGTTCGACGAGCTCAAGCCGAACTTCGACCGCGCCTACCGCAAGTTGGCCCAGCAGATCCGCATTCCCGGCTTCCGCCCGGGCAAGGCGCCGGCCAGGGTGATCGAGTCGCGCATCGGCCGGGCGCCGATCCTGGACGAGGTGGTCAAGGAGGCCATCCCGACCAAGTACATGGAGGCCGTCACCGCGGGCGAGGTGCGGGCCATCGGAAGCCCGGAGATCGAGGTGACCAAGATCGAGGACGGCGACCTGGTGGCGTTCACCGCCGAGGTCGACATCCGGCCCGACATCACGGTCCCGGCGTTCGGCGAGCTGTCCGTGACGGTCGACGACGTGGAGCTGACCGACGCCGAGGTGGACGAGCAACTCGACGACCTCCGGGTCCGGTTCGGCACGCTGACCGGTGCCGACCGCCCGGCCGAGCAGGGCGACTTCGTCTCCCTCGACCTGTCCGCCACGGTGGACGGCGAGGCGGTCACCGAGGCCACCACCACCGGCCTGTCCTACGAGGTGGGCTCCGGCGGGCTGGTCGACGGCATCGACGAGGCGATCATCGGGCTGAACGCGGAGGAGAGCCGGACGTTCACCACGAGCCTGGTGGCCGGTGCGTACGCCGGGCGCGACGCCGACGTCACCGTCACCGTGCAGTCGGTCAAGGTCCGCGAGCTGCCCGAGCCCGACGACGAGTTCGCCGCCATGGCCAGCCAGTTCGACACGATCGGCGACCTGATGGCCGACCTGCGCGAGCGGCTCACCCGGATCAAGAGGATGCAGCAGGGTGTGCAGGCGCGGGACAAGGTGCTGGACGCGCTGCTGGAGGTCACCGAGGTGCCGCTGCCGGAGGCGGTGGTCACGGCCGAGGTGGACTCGCGCAAGCACGACGCCGTGCACGCGTTCGACCACGACGACGCGCGGTTCGCCGAGTTCCTCGAGTCCGAGGGCAAGACGATGGAGGAGTTCGACGCCGATGTCCGGGCCGACGCCGAGAAGTCGGTGAAGACCCAGCTCATCCTGGACTCGATCGCCGAGGCGGAGAATCTGAACGTCACCGACGCGGAGCTGACCGAGCGGATCATCTACCAGGCCCAGCGGTTCGGCATCAGCCCGGACGAGTACATCAAGCGGGCCCAGGAGTCCGGCCAACTCGGCGCGATCTTCGCCGACGTCCGGCGGGGCAAGGCGCTGGCCTCGGTGGTGCGCCTGGCCACGGTGACCGACGCCTCCGGAAACGCCGTCGACCTCGACGAGCTGTTCGGCCGCCCCGACGAGAACACGGCCGAGGCGGCGGCGGAGGACACGGCTCCCGCTGAAGACGCGGTCAACAAGTAGTGACGCTGTGAGCGAACGCGGGTCGTGTCGGGCCATTCCGGCCACTCGCCTTGGTTAATGTCGATTGCGTGAGATCAGCTCAGGATCCTGGGAGAAGGCAGGCAGACGTGGTTGTTCACCCCACCCCCTTCATGCGGACGGCGACCGCGGGGCTCACCCTGAACGACTCGGTGTACGAGCGGCTGCTCCGGGAGCGCATCGTCTTCCTCGGCTCCGAGGTCGACGACGAGATCGCCAACCGGATCACCGCTCAGCTGTTGCTGCTGGCCGCCGAGGATCCCGAGAAGGACATCACGTTCTACATCAACTCGCCGGGCGGCTCGGTGACCGCGGGCATGGCCGTCTACGACACCATGCAGCTGGTCGAGCCCGACGTGCAGACCTGGGCGATGGGCCTGGCCGCGTCGATGGGCCAGTTCCTGCTCTCCTCCGGCACCCCGGGCAAGCGCTACGCCCTGCCGCACGCGCGGATCATGATGCACCAGCCCTCCGCGGGCATCGGCGGCACCGCGTCGGACATCGCCATCCGGGCCGAGGTCTACGCCAAGTGGAAGCTCGAGATGGCTCAGATCACCGCAGAGCAGACCGGACAGCCGCTGGACAAGGTCACCGCGGACGGCGACCGGGACGCGTGGTTCACGGCCGAGGAGGCCCGCGTGTACGGCTTCATCGACCACGTGGTCACCCGCGCGAACCAGAACCCCAACGCCTGACGGCGCACGAAACTTAGGAGCCCGCAGTGAGCGACCTTCACCTCCCGCAGTCCCGGTACGTGTTGCCGTCCTTCGTGGAGCGGACCAGCTACGGGGTCAAGGAGTCCAACCCGTACAACAAGCTGTTCGAGGAGCGGATCATCTTCGTCGGCGTGCAGATCGACGACGCCTCCGCCAACGACGTGATGGCCCAGCTGCTCTACCTCGAGTCCGTCGACCCGGACCGGGACATCATCATGTACATCAACTCGCCGGGCGGCTCGTTCACCTCGCTCATGGCGATCTACGACACGATGCAGTTCGCCCGGCCGGACGTGCAGACCTACTGCCTCGGCCAGGCCGCCTCGGCCGCCGCGGTGCTGCTCTCCGCCGGCACCCCGGGCAAGCGGTTCGCGCTGCCCAACTCGCGGATCCTGATCCACCAGCCGTCCATGGAGGGCGCCTACGGGCAGGTCTCCGACCTGGAGATCCAGGCCAACGAGATCCAGCGGGTCCGCCGGCTGATGGAGTCCACGCTGGCCCGGCACACCAACAAGTCGCCGGAGGAGGTCCGCGCCGACATCGAGCGGGACAAGATCCTCACCGCGGACGAGGCCAAGGACTACGGCATCGTCGACGAGGTGCTGGCCTACCGGAAGTTGTCGGCCGTGAAGTCGTGACGGCCGCGTTCGATGGGGAGAAGTGTGCTCGCGGAGAGCGCGAGCGTGATCGAACGCCGGTGTCCTCTGGGGGCCAAGCCCCCAGACCCCCGGCCGGCGGGGCTTCGCCCCCGGACCCCCGGTGCGGGTTGGGAACCTGGCATGGTTCTCGGGCTGACTACCTGATCGGCCTAATCCGGCCAGTCGCAGTCCAGGTTCTCCCGCTGAGTGGGGTTTGGCAGGTACCGTCAAGGGCAAACGGGTGCGACCGGGCCTGGAGTGTCGTGCGGGATACTTCCAGGCGGGCCCCACACCCGCCCATACAGCCAGGCGTATCCCCAAGTACGCCGGAGGGGACAGAGGTCAGCGGTCATGGCACGTATCGGTGACGGCGGCGACCTGCTGAAGTGCTCTTTCTGCGGAAAGAGCCAGAAGCAGGTGAAAAAACTCATCGCCGGCCCCGGCGTATACATCTGCGACGAGTGCATCGACCTCTGCAACGAGATCATCGAGGAGGAGCTGGCCGAGGCCGGCGACGTCAAGCTCGACGAGCTGCCCAAGCCGCTGGAGATCCACGATTTCCTCAACCAGTACGTGATCGGCCAGGACGACGCCAAACGCACGCTCGCGGTCGCGGTGTACAACCACTACAAGCGCATTCAGGCCGGTGACCGCACCCGCCCGGAGGGCCGCGAGTCGCATGAGACGGTGGAGCTGTCCAAGTCCAACATCCTCATGCTCGGACCCACCGGCTGCGGCAAGACCTACCTCGCCCAGACCCTGGCCAAGCTGCTCAACGTGCCGTTCGCCATCGCCGACGCCACCGCGCTGACCGAGGCCGGCTACGTCGGCGAGGACGTCGAGAACATCCTGCTCAAGCTCATCCAGGCGGCGGACTACGACGTCAAGCGCGCCGAGACCGGCATCATCTACATCGACGAGGTCGACAAGATCGCGCGCAAGAGCGAGAACCCGTCGATCACCCGGGACGTCTCCGGCGAGGGCGTGCAGCAGGCGCTGCTGAAGATCCTCGAGGGCACCACGGCCAGCGTGCCGCCGCAAGGTGGCCGCAAGCACCCGCACCAGGAGTTCATCCAGATCGACACGACGAACGTGCTGTTCATCGTGGCCGGCGCGTTCGCCGGGCTGGAGAAGATCATCCAGGACCGGATCGGCAAGCGCGGCCTCGGGTTCGGCGCGGAGATCCGGTCCAAGGCCGAGATCGACACCCAGGACTTCTTCGCCGACACCATGCCCGAGGATCTGATCAAGTTCGGGCTGATCCCGGAGTTCATCGGCCGCCTGCCGGTGGTCGCCAGCGTCACCAACCTGGACAAGGACTCGCTGGTCCGCATCCTCACCGATCCGCGCAACGCCCTGGTCAAGCAGTACCAGAAACTCTTTGAGATGGACGGCGTCGAGCTCGAGTTCACCGCCACCGCGCTGGAGGCCGTCGCCGACCAGGCCATCCTCCGCGGCACCGGGGCCCGCGGCCTGCGCGCCATCATGGAGGAGGTCCTCCAGTCGGTGATGTACGACATCCCCAGCCGCTCCGACGTGGCCAAGGTCGTCATCACCGAGCAGACCGTGCGCGAGAACGTGAACCCGACGATCGTCGCCCGCCAGGCCTCCCGCCGCGAGCGCCGCGAGAAGTCCGCGTAGGGGCTCGCGGCTGGGTGAGGTGTGCTCGCGGAGAACGCTCGCCATGGCCACTCGCCGTGCCCTCTGGGGGCCAAGCCCCCAGACCCCCGGCCGGCGGGGCTCCGCCCCCCGGACCCCCCGAGCGTGGTAGGTACTTCGTATGAGCTCGGAGTCTGCCGATTTCTTTTCTCGTGCGGAGTTTCCGTATGTGCTGCTTGTGCACGGACACACGGGGTCGGGGCCTGGTCACTGGCAGTCATGGTTGGCCGGTGAGGTTGCCCGGATCGGTGGAGTGGTGGACGTTCCGCAGTTCACCGAGCCGGACCGGCCGGACCTCGGGGTGTGGCTGGGGGAGCTGCGGCACCACCTGGAGGCCGCTCCGGACGGCGGCGAGCGGGTGGTGCTGGCGCATTCGTGCGGGGCGTTGCTGTGGCTGCACCACGCGGCGCGGCTGGCGGACGCGGCGCTGCGGTTCGACCGGGTGCTGCTGGTGGCGCCGCCCGGGCCGCGGTGGCACGAGCCGGACGTGCACGGGTTCAACCCGGTGCCGCGGGGGTCCGGCGGGCGGCGGCCCGGACCCAGCTCGTGGTCGGCGACAACGACGAGGCCTGCTCGGTGGACGAGGCGGTGGACATGGCCGCCCGGTTGAAGATCGACCTCGACGTCATCCCGGGCGGCGCGCACCTGAACACCGCCGCCGGCTACGGCCCCTGGCCGGCGGTGCTGGACTGGATCGGCGACCGGACCACCCGGCTGGTTCCGGTGTAGACGTTCATGCTGTCCCCGCGCAGGAAGCCGACCAGCGTGACGCCCTGCTCCTCGGCGAGGTCGACGGCCAGTGAGGACGGTGCGGAAACCGCCGCCAGCAACGGGATCCCGGCCATCGCGGCCTTCTGCACCAGCTCGAACGAGGCCCGCCCGGAGACCATCAGCACGGTGCCGGCCAGCGGGACCAGCCCGGCCAGCAGCGCCCACCCGACCGCCTTGTCCACCGCGTTGTGCCGGCCCACGTCCTCCCGCACCACCAGCGCCGAACCGTCCGAGGTGAACAGTCCGGCCGCGTGCAGGCCGCCGGTGGACGAGAACACCCGCTGCCGGTCCCGCAGCGTGTCCGGGAACGTGGCCAGCAGCTCCGGCGCGACCTCCATCGGGTCGTCGGCGGGGGAGAAGCGGGTGCGCAGCCGCACCGCGTCCAGCGCCGCCTTGCCGCACACCCCGCACGAGGACGTGGTGTAGAAGTTCCGCTCCACCCCGGTCTCGGGCGCCGGAACACCCTCCGCCAGCTCGAGGTCGAGCACGTTGTAGGTGTTGCGGCCGTCCCCGTCCACGCTGTCGCAGTACCGGGCGGTGCGCACGTCGTCCGGCTTGCCGATGACGCCCTCGGTGAGCAGGAACCCGTGCGCCAGCTCGACGTCGTGGCCGGGCGTGCGCATGGTGACCGCGAGCGCGCGCCCACCCACGCGGATCTCCAGCGGCTCCTCGGCGGCCAGAGTGTCCGGCCGCTGATGCCGTGTGCCGTCCGTGGACACCCGCAGCACCGGCCGCCGGACCGTCACCCGTCCCATGACCCCAGCCTACGGTGCGGCGGCGGCCCGACGTTGATCGGCGTTCTGTGTGGGGCCAACATGAACGTGTACACCGGAGCACGGCAGGCAGGCCTGTTCGGCGGGTTGTGTATACCGTATGCGCAGGTAGGGTGGGGTGAGTGAGCATGACTCCCGATGAGCCGTCGGTGGCCGAACGGGTGCGGGCCGTGGTCGATGTGCACCGCGGTGACCGGGGCGCGCTGCTGCCGATTCTGCACGGCGTGCAGGCCGAGTTCGGCTACATCGCGCCGGGCATGGTGCCGGTGATCGCCGAGGAGCTGAACCTGTCCAAGGCCGAGGTGCACGGGGTGATCAGCTTCTACGCCGACTTCCGGTCCGCGCCGGCCGGGCGGACCGTGGTAAGGCTGTGCCGGGCCGAGGCGTGCCAGTCGGTCGGCGCGGAGCGGCTGGTCGCGCACGCCAAGCAGGTGTTCGGGGTGAAACTCGGGCAGACCACGCCGGACGGCTCGGTGACCCTGGAGCAGGTGTTCTGCCTGGGCAACTGCGCGCTGGGGCCGGCAGCGCAGATCAACGGGAAGCTGCACGGCAGGCTGGACGAAACCCGGCTGGACGCGCTTGTCGTGGACGCGGAGACTGGACGCGCATGACACCCCTTGTGTCAACATCAAGGCCAGATCAGGCCGCGGGCCCGCCAACCGCACCTCAGGGGAACGTGACGCAAGCCAGCCACAAGCACGTGGCCAACCAGCACCTTTCCGCTCCCACCGTGACCACAGCAGTGAATTCCGGGGAGGCGGACCAGTCATGACCACCACGATCTATGTGCCGCAGGATTCGGCCGCCCGCAGCGTCGGCGCCGACGAGGTGGCCGCCGCGATCAGCGCAATGGGATCCGACATTCGCTTGGTGCGCAACGGTTCCCGCGGCATGCTCTGGCTGGAGCCGCTGGTCGAGGTGGACACGCCAGGCGGCCGCATCGGTTACGGCCCGCTCACGCCCGCCGACGTGCCGAGCCTGCTGGCCGACCTCGGCGGCGAGCACGACAAGTGCCTCGGTCCGGTGGAGGAACTGCCGTGGATGGCCGCGCAGCGGCGGCTGTGCTTCGCCCGCGTCGGGGTCACCGACCCGCTCTCCGCCGACGACTACCTGGCCCACGGCGGGCTCGCCGGCCTGCGCAAGGCCATCGAGCTCGGCCGGGAGGCGACCGTCGCGCAGATCGCCGAGTCCGGGCTGCGCGGCCGCGGCGGGGCCGGATTCCCGGCCGGCATCAAGTGGAAGACCGTGCTGGACACCCCGGGCGAGCTGAAGTTCGTGTGCTGCAACGCCGACGAGGGCGACAGCGGCACGTTCGCCGACCGGATGCTGCTGGAGGGCGACCCCTTCTGCCTGATCGAGGGCATGACGATCGCGGCGTATGCGACCGGCGCCACCGAGGGCTACGCCTACCTGCGCTCGGAGTACCCGGACGCGGCCCGCACGCTGCGCCAGGCCATCGAGATCGGCTACGCGCGCGGCTGGCTCGGCCATCAGATACTGGGCTCAGGGTTCGCCTTCGACCTGTTCCTGCGGATCGGCGCCGGCGCGTACATCTGCGGTGAGGAGACCTCCATGCTCGACAGCCTGGAGGGCAAGCGCGGCATGGTCCGCGCCAAGCCGCCGATCCCCGCGATCACCGGCCTGTTCGGCAAGCCGACCCTGGTGCACAACGTGCTCACGCTGGCCTCGGTGCCGGCGATCCTGGCCGACGGCGCCGACACCTACGCCGCGCTGGGCACCGGAAAGTCCCGCGGCACCCAGGTTTTCCAGCTCGCCGGCAACATCGCGCGCGGCGGGGTGTTCGAGACCGCGTTCGGCCTGACGCTGGCCGAGCTGATCAACGACTACGGTGGCGGCACGCGGTCGGGCCGGCCGATTCGGGCGGTGCAGGTCGGCGGGCCGCTCGGCGCCTACCTGCCGGCGTCCGGTTTGGACATTCCGCTGGGCTACGAGGCGTTCACCGAGGCCAAGGCCATGCTGGGGCACGGCGGGATCGTGGTCTTCGACGACACCGTGGACATGGCCGCGATGGCCCGCTTCGCGATGGAGTTCTGCGCCGAGGAGTCCTGCGGCAAGTGCACCCCGTGCCGGGTCGGTTCGGTGCGCGGGGTGGAGACCATCGACAAGATCGTCGCCGGGCAGGACCCGGACGCGAACCTGGCTCTGCTGAGCGATCTCTGTGAACTGATGACCGACGGATCGCTGTGCGCCATGGGTGGTCTGACCCCCAACCCGGTGCTGAGCGCGCTGCGGCACTTCCCGGACGACTTCACCCGGAGCTGAAAGGCACGCCAGGGAGCAACTGCCATGACATTGTTGAAAGAACCCGACTTCGGCACCCCCGCCGTCGCCAGCGAGGCGACCGTGCCGATCGAGGTTGACGGGCATCCGGTGACCGTCCCGGCGGGCACGTCGGTCATGCGCGCCTCGGCACTGGCCGGCATCGACATTCCCAAGCTGTGCGCCACCGACAGCCTGGAGGCGTTCGGCTCCTGCCGGCTCTGCCTGGTGGAGATCGACGGCAAGCCGGGCACCCCGGCCTCGTGCACCACGCCGGTGACCGACGGGATGCGCGTGCGTACCCAGACCCCGAGGCTGGAGAAGCTGCGCCAGGGGATCATGGAGCTGTACATCTCCGACCACCCGCTGGACTGCCTGACCTGCTCGGCCAACGGAGACTGCGAGCTGCAGGACATGTCCGGCGTGGTCGGGTTGCGCCAGGTGCGGTACGGCTACGAGGGAAGCAACCACCTCGACGCGCCGACCGACAGCAGCAACCCGTACTTCGACTTCGACGCGTCCAAGTGCATCGTGTGCTCGCGGTGCGTGCGGGCGTGCGACGAGATCCAGGGCACGTTCGCGCTGACCATCGACGGCCGGGGCTTCGAGTCCAAGGTGTCTGCCGGCGGAACGTCCTTCATGGACTCCGAGTGTGTCTCCTGTGGAGCGTGCGTGCAGGCCTGCCCGACCGCGACGCTGCAGGAGAAGACCGTTGTGGAGTTGGGCATGCCGACCCGCAGTGTGGTCACCACGTGCGCGTACTGCGGGGTGGGCTGCTCGTTCAAGGCCGAGCTGCGTGGCGCCGAGCTGGTGCGGATGGTGCCGTACAAGGACGGCGGCGCCAACGAGGGCCACTCCTGCGTCAAGGGCCGGTTCGCGTTCGGCTATGCCACCCACCCGGACCGGGTGCTGCGCCCGATGATCCGTGAGTCGATCACCCACGAGTGGCGCGAGGTCGACTGGGATACCGCGATCTCCTACACCGCAAGGAAGCTCCGGGAGATCCAGGCGCGGCACGGGGTCGGCGCGATCGGCGGGATCACCTCCTCGCGCACCACCAACGAAGAGGTGTACGTGGTGCAGAAGATGGTCCGCGCCGCGTTCGGCAACAACAACGTCGACACCTGTGCCCGGGTCTGCCACTCGCCGACCGGCTACGGTCTCAAGCAGACGTTCGGTACCTCGGCCGGCACGCAGGACTTCAAGTCCGTGGCGCAGGCCGACGTGATCGTGGTGATCGGCGCGAACCCGACCGACGGGCATCCGGTGTTCGCCTCGCGGATGAAGCGCCGGCTGCGCGAGGGCGCCAAGCTGATCGTCGTCGACCCGCGCCGCATCGACCTGGTGCGCTCGCCGCACGTCCAGGCCGAGCACCACCTGCAGCTCGCCCCGGGCACGAACGTGGCCGTGGTCAACGCGATGGCACACGTCGCGGTCACCGAGAACCTGGTCGATCAGTCCTTTGTAGACCAACGATGCGAGGGCTTCGGCGAGTGGGCCGAGTTCATCGCGGCGCCGGAGAACAGCCCCGAGGCGATGGAGCCGGTCACCGGCGTGCCCGCGGCGGAGCTGCGTGCCGCGGCGCGGTTGTACGCCACCGCGCGCAACGCCGCGATCTACTACGGGCTCGGGGTCACCGAGCACAGCCAGGGTTCGACGATGGTGATGGGCATGGCCAACCTGGCCATGGCCACCGGCAACATCGGCCGCGACGGGGTGGGCGTGAATCCGTTGCGCGGCCAGAACAACGTGCAGGGCTCGTGCGACATGGGGTCGTTCCCGCACGAGTTGGCCGGGTACCGGCACGTGTCCGACGACGCGGTGCGGTCGGTGTTCGAAAGCGTGTGGGGGCGCTCGATCCTGCCCGAGCCGGGGCTGCGCATTCCCAACATGTTCAACGCGGCCATCGACGGCTCGTTCCGCGCGCTGTTCATCCAGGGCGAGGACTTCGCCCAGTCCGACCCGAACACCCGGCACGTCACCACGGCGCTGACGGCGATGGACCTGGTGGTGCTCCAGGACCTGTTCCTCAACGAGACGGCGAAGTTCGCCCACGTGTTCCTGCCGGGCACGTCGTTTCTGGAGAAGGACGGCACGTTCACCAACGCCGAACGACGGATCAACCGGGTCCGCCCGGTCATGGCGCCGGCGACCGGCAAGCACGAGTGGCAGGTCGCCTGCGAGATAGCCCAGGCCATGGGCTACCCCATGCACTACGACCACCCGCGCGAGATCATGGCCGAGATCGCCGCGGTCACCCCGACGTTCGCCGGCGTCTCGTTCGAGAAGCTGGACCGGCTCGGCAGCGTCCAGTGGCCGTGCAACGACAAGGCCCCCGAGGGCACCCCGGTCATGCACGTGGACGCGTTCGTTCGGGGCAGGGGCAGGTTCGTGCCGACCGCATACGTGCCGACCAGCGAGCGCAGCAACCGGCGCTTCCCGCTGATCCTGACCACCGGGCGGATCCTGACGCAGTACAACGTGGGCGCGCAGACCCGGCGCACGGCCAACGTGGCCTGGCACGCGGAGGACGTGCTGGAGATCCACCCGCACGACGCCGAGGTGCGCGGCATCAACGACGGCGACGAGGTGTCGCTGTCCAGCCGGGTCGGTGAGACCGTGCTGCGTGCCGTGATCTCGGACCGGATGCCCGTCGGCGTCGTCTACACCACGTTCCACCACCCCGTCACCGGCGCCAACGTGGTCACCACCGAGAACTCCGACTGGGCCACCAACTGCCCGGAGTACAAGGTGACCGCGGTGCAGGTCGGCCTGCGCACGCCGGCCAGCCCGGCGTCGGGGCTCAGGCAGGCGGCGATTCCGGTTACCGTGTCAGACTGAGATGACCGTGCCACCGCAGATCCGGCTCGCCAACGAGATCGCGATCCAGTTCCACCACCGCTCGCCCGACGAGGCGGCCGACGCGATCGCCAACCACATCCGCATGTTCTGGGACCCGCGGATGCGCTCCGAACTGATCGCCCGCGCGGAAACAGACACCGCCGGCCTCGATCCGCTCGTCCTGGACGCGGTGCGCCTGCTGAAGAAACTAGCTTGACCTCAACCTGCCGGGGTGGTGCTGCCCACACCGGCAAGCTGGGCCACGACGGCACAAGACTCGTTTCGAAAGAAGTCTTGCTAAAGAAGTGCTTCGCAAGGTATGTTGACAACATGTCGCAGGAGATGCCCGGAGAGATCACCGATCCCAAGGCGCTGCGCGCCCTCGCGCACCCGCTGCGCTGGAAGCTGCTCGACGTGATCAGGCGGGAGGGCTCCGCGACCGCCACTCGGTGCGCCGAGGAGGTCGGTGAGAGCGTGGCGAACTGCTCCTACCATCTGAACACTTTGGCCAAGTACGGCTTCGTCGAGCGGGCCGAGGGTGGTCAGGGTCGCGAGAAGCCGTGGCGGCACCGTCCGCGCCCGATGAGTTGGACCGATGGCCTCCTCGACGAGGACGGCGCCCGGGCCGCGCAGGCGGCGACCACCGCGTTCATGGACTTCCAGTTCGCCGAGATCCGGGCGCGCGCACTGTCCCTGCACCTGGAGCCGCCCGACTGGCGCGACGCCCTCGGCATGAACACCACCAACGAGTACCTCACCGCGGCCGAGGTCGTCGAAATGCACGAGGAGATCAACCGGATCATGGCCCGGTTCCGGGACCGCACAAGCAATCCCGAGACCCGCCCGGAAGGCGCCCGCCTGGTGACCCTGCTCTGGTCCACCTCGGTCGCGCCGCGTATCAAACCCGAGTAGCCCGGCTCTTGTCTTGTAGGGCCACCATGTCCGGCGGTTCGTCACCCGAACAACGAAGTCCCTACTGGGAGGCTGTCATGGATCTGTACGGAAACCTCATCGTGGCAAGCAGTCGCCGCGAGGAGTACGCCCGGGAGGCGGCCGAGGAGCGGTTGGCGCGCTCGGTTCGGCGGCGACATCACCAGGCCGAGCCGCGTCCGGCACCCGCACCGCGCGAGGTCGCTCGACCGGCGATCGCCTGAGTTCCCCCGGGTAGCGTGGGGCGCATGACCCGACGCTACGACGTGGTGGTGGTCGGCGGCGGCCACAACGCGCTGGTCGCCGCCGCCTACCTGGCCCGGGCCGGCCGGTCGGTGCTCATCCTCGAGCGGTCCGACCGGCTGGGCGGCGCGGCCGTCAGCGCGCCGGTGTTTCCCGGCGTCCCGGCCCGGCTGTCCCGGTACTCCTACCTGGTCAGCCTGCTGCCTGACCGGATCATCGCCGACCTCGGCCTGCAGATCCGCCTCGCGTCCCGGGCGGTGTCGTCCTACACGCCGGCGATCCGGTCCGGCCGGTCCGTGGGGCTCCTGGTCGAGCGACAGCCGGGTGCGGCCACCGCGGCGTCGTTTCGCGAGCTCACCGGTTCGGACACCGAGTTCCGGCGCTGGCTGGACTGGTACGGCGGCCTGGCCGCGATGGCCCAGATCGTCGCGCCGACCCTGCTGGAACCGTTGCCAGGTAAGGAAGAGCTGCGCGCCAAGGTGGTCGCGGCCACCGGCGAGCGGCTCTGGGAGCAGGTTTTCGAGCGCCCGATCGGCGAGGCCATCGTGGACATCTTCGCCGACGACCTGGTGCGCGGCGTCGTCGCCACCGACGCCGTGATCGGCACGCATACCTCGCTGCACGCCCCGGACCTGCCGGCCAACCGGTGCTTCCTCTACCACCTGATCGGCAACGGCACGGGGGAGTGGCGGGTGCCGGTGGGCGGTATGGGCGCGGTCACCGCGGAGCTGGAGCGGGTCGCGCGCGAGGCGGGTGCCCAGGTCCTGACCGGCGCCGAGGTGAACCGGGTCGACGTGGACGGGCGGTCCGGCGAGGTCGCCTATGTTTCCCGCGACACCGAGGAAACCGTTGCGGCACACCATGTTCTGGCTGGCATCGCCCCCGCCGTGCTGGACCGGCTGCGCGGCCGGGCCGGCTCCCCGCCGGCCGGCTCCCAACTGAAGATCAACGTGCTGCTCACCCGGCTCCCGCGGCTGCGCACCGGTGTCGACCCGCGGCAGGCCTTCGCCGGCACGTTTCACCTCGACGAGTCCTACACCGAGCTGGAGAACGCCTACCGGTCCAGCCTTTCCGGTACGGTGCCGGCGTTCCCGCCCGGCGAGATGTACTGCCACACATTGACCGATCAGTCCATCGTGGACTCTTCGCTCGTGGCCAAGGGTTGGCACACCTTGACGTTGTTCGGCATCCACCTGCCGGCCGAACTGTTCACTGTGGACAATGCGGCGGTCGCCGAGGATCTGGTGCGGCGCTACCTGGCCGGCCTCGACCGCCACCTGGCCGAGCCCATCGAGGACTGCATCGCCACCGACGCCGAGGGCCGGCCGTGCGTCGAGGCCCGGACACCGCTCGACCTCGAGGCCGAACTCGCCATGCCCGGCGGCCACATCTTCCACGGCGACCTGGCCTGGCCGTTCGCCGAAGACGACCGCGGCGGGTGGGGCGTGGAGACCGATGCGGCCAACCTGCTGGTGTGCGGCGCCGGCGCCCGCCGCGGCGGCGGGGTCAGCGGGATCGGCGGCCACAACGCCGCGATGGCCGTGCTCGCCGGTGGTTAGTACTTCGGTGATGAACCGGCTGGGTATCACCAGCCACGATTGGCGGAGTGCCGGGCTGGTGCCGGGTAGGACGGGATCAGGTCATGGTCGCAGTTGGGTCGGGTTCTTTCGGAGGGGTTGTGGTTTTTGATCGGGTGGTCGGGGTTGGTGTGGCAGGTGGGGCGGTGGTCGGTGTCCTGAAGGACGCCTTCGGGACGTTCCATGACAGGAAGGGTCCCTTCAGGACATCAGGCTCCGAGCCGTGGCCAGCCGGCCAACGACCGGTAACTCCCTCCAGCAGAGCCACACCCATCGCCGTTCGGCAGCCAAACACTGATCACGGACAGCGATCACGCAGGTCACCGCGCCGGTGCACGGCCGGCAACACCAGCCCGCCAGGGCCCGGTGTCGTGCGGACGTGATCAGGCCAGCGGCGCCTCTGCCTAGGCTGGCAGGGCATCAGCACCCCTGGCGACAAGGAGACCGGCATGACCGCCGCCACCACCCGGCCGAGCTTCCACCTGGCGATCCCGGTCGACGACATCGCGCGTGCCCGCGAGTTCTACGGCGGCGTTCTCGCCCTGCCGCAGGGCCGGTCCGCCGACACCTGGGTGGACTGGAACTTCCACGGTCACCAGCTGGTCACCCACCTGGCGCCGGCCCAGGCCGACGCCGCTCGCAACGAGGTCGACGGCCACGACGTCCCCGTCCCACACTTCGGCCTGCTGCTGCCCGCCGAGGATTTCCACGCCCTCGCCGAACGCCTGCGCGCCGCCGGCATCCGCTTCGTGATCGAGCCCTACCTCCGGTTCGCCGGCGAACCCGGCGAGCAGTGGACCATGTTCCTCCGCGACCCGGCCGGCAACGCCCTGGAGTTCAAGAGCTTCCGGGACGAGTCCCAGGTCTTCGCGGCATGAGCGTGCGAACGACTGAACCGGAGATCACCACATGAGCCGGACCGTGCTGGTTACCGGCGCGTCCGGGGGGATCGGGCGCGCCGTGGCGGGTGCGTTCGCCGCGGCCGGGGACCGGGTGGCGGTGCACTACTCGGCGAACCATGCCGGTGCCGAGGCGACCCTGGCCGGTCTCGCCGGCGACGGCCACCTGCTCGTGCAGGGCGATCTTGCCGATCCCGGGCACGCCGAACGCGTTGTCGACATCGTGGTGCGGACCGCCGGCGGGCTGGACGTGCTCGTCAACAACGCGGCGGTGGGCTCATCGGCGGCAGAAGCCCACCCGCTGCCCTCGGTGTCCTATGCGGAGTGGCAGCGGGCCTGGCAGGCGGCGGTGCGGGTGAACCTGCTGGGCGCGGCCAATCTCAGCTACCTCGCGGCCCGGCACATGATCGAGGGCGGCCGCGTCGGGCGGATCGTCAACATCGGCTCCCGCGGCGCCTACCGGGGGGAGCCGGACAACCCCGCGTACGGCGCCACCAAGGCCGCCCTGCACGCCCTTGGCCAGTCGCTGGCGATTTCCCTTGCGCCGCACAACATCGCGGTCAGCTCGGTGGCACCCGGGTTCGTGGCCACGGACCGGCAGGCGCAGACACTGGGCGGCGAGCGCGGCGACGGCATTCGTGGGCAGAGCCCGTTCGGCCGGGTGGCCGAGCCCGCCGAGGTGGCCGCGGCCGTGCTGTACCTGGCCTCGGCGGAGGCCACCTGGGCCTCCGGCGCCGTTCTCGACCTGAACGGCGCGTCCTACCTTCGCTAGACGGCGGCCAGCTCCGCGCGCACCTCGGCCAGCGTCGGGTTGGTCAGCGCCGCGCCGTTCGGGAAGTGCACCGTCGGCACCGTCTGGTTGCCGCCGTTGACGCTCATCACGAACTCGGCGGCGGCCGGCGTCTGCTCGATGTCGACGACCACGAACGTGATTCCGTCCCGCTCGAGCTGTGCCTTCAACCGGGCGCAGTACCCGCACCAGCTGGTCGAGTACATGGTCAGCGTGTCGGGTGCCTTAGACGATGCAGTCACGTCGGCATTCAACACACTCCCCAGGCGATCTATGCCCGGTCCGCCGCGGGCCGGGCAGGTCGCCCGATAGTTCGCCCGCGCGAGCCTTGGCCCGCCGGGCGGATGGCGGCGAGGATCCCGGGGTGGACGAGCCCGCCGAGACGCTGCGCGGCATCCGGGCGCGGTGGGACGAGGCGACCAGGGACGGCGGTCCGGCGTGCGGCTTGGACGTCGTCGAGCGTTCGTATGTCGACATGCAGACAGCGTGGTTCGCCGAGCTGGGCGTGTACCTGCAGATCGCGGGGCGGACCGGTGGCCAGTAGCGACTACCGCCAGGTCACCACCGTCGTCCAGCGGCTCGGCGAGCTGCTCGCCCTGCTCAACCCGATCCGGTTGATCATGGTCGTCGCCGAGGTGGTCAACGAGGTGACCACGCCTCCGCCCGGCGACCCCGACGCGCTGGACAAGCTCGTGACGGCCTATCGCGACGCCGCCGGGGCGGTCCGCGCCACCGGCGTCGACGCCGGCTCCGCCCCGCGGGCGCTGACCGAGGCCGCGGACGCGCTCACCGAGCTGGCCCGGGCCGTCCGGGAGCAGCGCACCCGGCACGCCGAGCTGCACCGGCGGCTCACCGAAGCGTTGCACGACGCCACCCACATCGGGGCCGTGCCGATGCCCGACCCGACCGCGCTGGACGACCTCGCCGCCGCGGTGGCCGGGATGATCACCGGCTGCCTCGCGGTGTACACCGCCACCCTCGCCGCCGCCGACCGCGCCGCCAGCCGGTTCGCCGACGTGGCCGGCCGGGCCCGGGCCTCGGCCGCGGTGGCCGGCGGCCTGACCCCGCGGGCGGCGGTCGCCCTCGCCGGGCAGACGGTCACCGTCCCCGGCATCGGCGACGACTACGACGACGGCATCCTCAGCCTCGCTCAGCTCCGCCGCGCCGGCCGGTGGACCGGGCTCCCGGAGGCGGACCGGAGGACCGTCGCCGGCCTGCTGGACCGGGCCGGGTCCGAGCCCGAGCGGGCCTGGCTGCACAAGGCCGTGGCCGCCGGTCACGGCCCGGCGGAGCTGTCCGGCTTCGCCGACCGGATCCGCGGCCGGGACGCCACCTGGCTGGACGCCCACCTGTCGCTGATCGACCGGGGCGGCACCGGTGAGCAGGACCGGCTCGGCTTCGACGTCCGGCAGTACGAGGACACCACCTGCGGCACCACCTCGCTGATCGTCACCCGGGCCGAGGCCGACCCGCTCTACGCGCTGTCCCTGACCGACGGCGACTTCCTGATCAACTTCGCCGCCGAGCGGGCCCGCGTGCACGACCGCACCAACGTGATCTGGCCCGAGGCGTTCGGCACCTCGCCCGCGGGCATGGCCGGCTACCTCAACGAGCACGCCGCCACCACGGGCACCCGCTACCACTGGCGCCTGGCCGACGACACCGACCCGCGCACCATCTCCGCGACCCTGCGCGAGGTCCTGACCGCCGCCGACCGCGGCCACCCGGTGCCGATCATGGTCGGCGGCCCGGTGCCCCGCCACTACGTGCTCGTCGTCGGCCACTCCGCCGGTGACGTGCTGCTCTACGAGCCGACCGGCGGCCGCACCGTGCGGGTGTCCGAACGGGACTTCCTGGACGGCAACCTCCGGCACACCGCCGGGTTCGACCATGTGCAGGCGGTGGTGCTCCCGGAGCCGCCCGCCGGCGGGGGCTGAGGAGCCAGCGTGTTTGCGAAAGTGCGCTGAGGTCGGCAAATCTTTGGCGAGGGCGGCCGCCTCACGGCGACCAGGGCAGGGCGAGGAACGAGCCCCTGCCCGCAGGCGTCGTCAGCCAACCCACCTACGACACCTGACCACCCACACCGGCCCGCAACCACCCCGCCAACCCGACCCGAGGCCGGCGCCGAAGGCGCTCGGCGGCCTTGCCCGAGCTAGAAAACACAGGCTACTGGCGCGGGCAGCCGCTGGCGGTCGGGAGCGGGCTGCCGGGGTCGAAGTACCGGGCCCGGTCCTGGGCGGCCGGTTCGGTCACGGCGTGCTCGGTGAACGCGGGCGCCAGGTAGCCGCGGCGGTAGGCGTCGCAGGAGATCGAGTAGGCGTAGCCGCCGGCCTTGTCGTACCACCAGCCCTGGCTCGTCCGCGTCCACCGGTTTCCGGTGCGCAGCACGTAGTCGACCTCGGCCCGGACCACGACCAGGATGTCCATCAGGTCGTCGACCTTCTCCGGGGTGTCGGTGCTGAACGCGTAGACGAACACGTAGTTCGTGTGTACCACCAGCTCGCCGGCTCCGCCGGCACGCACCGACATCCCCCCGTTGACCTTGGGCTCGGCGGGGAACAGGCGGGTGCCGGGCGCCACCATGCTCACCAGTGACTGGGCCTCGGCCTCCCGGCCGGTGCCGAACAGCGGCAGGAGCCGCTGCCGGGCGTCCGGGGCCAGCGCGCCCAGGAAGGCGGCCGGGTCGTGGTCCACCACCATCCGCCGGTCCAGGCGGCTGGCCACCAGGAGGTCGCGGACCTGCCGGGCGGCGGCGGCCACCTGCTCGGCGTTGTACGGGCCTACCTCCTGGGCCGGCGGCGGTTCGATTCCGGCGGCGCCGTCCGCCCACCCGGCGGCCGGGCTGTTCGCGAACGGGTGGCTCAGGTCGAGCGCGAGCGCGGCCGGCGGGGCCGGCTCCCGCGTGCCGGACGCCGTCGCACCGGGGGAGCCGGCGCCGGGCAGCAGGCCGTCGAACACCCCGATCCGGGCCAGCAGCACCAGCACCAGGGCGACCGCGACCGCCACGATGCCGCCGATCAGCCACCGCCCATGCCGGTGCCGCCGCGCGCGGCGCAGCAGTTGTCGGACGTCGGCGCTCGCGGCGCGTTCGACGCGGTTGTCCCACTCGGCGTCGGGTAACTCCGAGTGGGAGCCGGACTGACTGTGGTCCACCGGTTCCCGGTCTCCTAGTGCGGCCCCAGCCCCACCTGTCGAGGTGCGTTTCTGGCCTGGTGTCCAGCACATCGACGGAGCAATCCGCGGTGTTAACAAGGGGTGGTCCGGCCGGCCCAGACGGCTACGTCAGCTGCTCCCGGGTATGGGTCCGCTGGTCGGGGCAGTGCTGCGGAATCCGGGTGAACCCCGCCGCGGGCGATTCGTAGACTTCTCAGCGTGACCGACATCCCATCGCAGCTGACCACCGAGCTACCGCCGGCCTGGCAACCGGCCGCGGTCGAGGCGGAGCTGTACCAGCGGTGGGTAGACAGCGGCTACTTCCGGGCCGACCCGCGCAGCCCCGAGCCGCCGTTCTGCATCGTGATCCCGCCGCCGAACGTGACCGGCAGCCTGCACATGGGTCACGCGCTGGAGCACTCGATCATGGACGCGCTCACCCGGCGCCGGCGCATGCAGGGCTTCGAGACACTGTGGCTGCCCGGCATGGACCACGCCGGCATCGCCACGCAGAACGTGGTCGAGCGGGAACTGGCCGGGGAAGGGCTTTCCCGGCACGACCTGGGCCGCGAGGCGTTCGTCGAGCGGGTGTGGCGGTGGAAGGCCGAGTCCGGCGGCATGATCCTCAACCAGATGCGCCGGCTGGGCGACGGCGTGGATTGGAGCCGGGAGCGGTTCACCATGGACGCCGGGCTGTCCCGGGCCGTGCAGACGATCTTCAAGCGGCTGTTCGAGGATGGCCTGATCTACCGCGCCGAGCGGATCATCAACTGGTGCCCGCGCTGCCACACGGCGCTGTCCGACATCGAGGTCGAGCACTCCGAGGACGAGGGCGAGCTGATCTCCATCCGGTACGGCGACGGCGAGGTCTCGATCGTGGTGGCCACCACCCGCGCGGAGACGATGCTCGGCGACACCGCGGTGGCGGTGCACCCCGACGACGAGCGCTACAGGCACCTGGTCGGCACCGAGGTGGTGCTGCCGCTGACCGGCCGGCGCATCCCGGTCGTGGCCGACGATCACGTCGACCCGGCGTTCGGCACCGGCGCGGTGAAGGTGACGCCCGCGCACGATCCCAACGACTTCGAGATCGGCCGCCGGCACGGGCTGCCCGCGCTGACGATCATGGACGAGCGCGGCGTGATCACCGCGCACGGCCCGTTCGAGGGGCTGGACCGGTTCGAGGCGCGGCCCGCGGTGGTCGCGGCGCTGCGCGAGCAGGGCCGGATCGTCGCGGAGAAGCGGCCGTACCTGCACTCGGTCGGGCACTGCTCGCGCTGCGACACCGTGGTCGAGCCCCGGCTGTCGCTGCAGTGGTTCGTCAAGGTGGCTCCGCTGGCGAAGGCCGCCGGGGACGCCGTGCGCGACGGTCGCACCACGATCCACCCGGCGGACCTGGCGAAGCGCTACTTCGACTGGGTGGACAACATGCACGACTGGTGCATCTCGCGCCAGTTGTGGTGGGGCCACCGCATTCCGGTCTGGTACGGGCCCAACGACAAGGTGATGTGTGTCGGTCCGGACGAGGAACCGCCGGAAGGCGAGGACTGGCACCAGGATCCGGACGTGCTGGACACCTGGTTCTCCTCGGCGCTGTGGCCGTTCTCCACGCTGGGCTGGCCCGAGCGGACCGCGGACCTCGACCGGTTCTACCCGAACAGCGTGCTGGTCACCGGCTACGACATCCTGTTCTTCTGGGTCGTCCGGATGATGATGTTCGGCCTGTACGCGATGGACGACGTGCAGCCGTTCGACCATGTGTATCTACATGGGCTGATCCGGGACGCCAGCGGCAAGAAGATGTCCAAGTCCCGCAACAACGTCATCGACCCGCTGGACTGGCTGGACCGCTACGGGGCCGACGCCACCCGGTTCACCCTGGCGCGCGGCGCGACCCCGGGCGGCGACATGGCGCTGTCCGAGGAATGGGCGGCCGGGTCGCGCAATTTCTGCAACAAGCTGTGGAACGCCAGCCGGTTCGCGTTGATGAACGGCGCGACGGTGGCCCGGCCGCTGCCCGAGCGGGACGCGCTCACCGACGCCGACCGCTGGATCCTGGACCGCACCGACGCCCTGGTGTCCGAAGTGGACACTCAGTTCGAGGACTACCAGTTCGCCCGGCTCTGCGACGCGCTCTACCACTTCACCTGGGACGAGTTCTGCGACTGGTACCTGGAGCTGGCCAAGGTGCAGATCGCGGCGGGCGGCGAGCGTGCCGAGGCCACCCGCGCGGTGCTCGGGCACGTGCTGGACACGTTGCTGCGGCTGCTGCACCCGCTCGTTCCCTTCGTCACCGAGGTGCTCTGGCTTTCCTTGACCGGTAAGGAATCCCTGGTGGTCGCGGACTGGCCGGCGGTGCGTGGCGCGGCGCCGGACGCCGAGGCCGCCCGGCGGATCGAGGGTGTGCAGCGGCTGGTCACCGAGATCCGGCGGTTCCGGTCCGACCAGGGGCTCAAGCCCGGGCAGCGGGTCGCCGCCCGGCTGTCCGGAATGGACGGTGCGGGCCTGGCCGGGCACGAGCCGGCGGTGAGCACACTGGTCCGGCTGGAGCCGCCCGGCGAGTCGTTCGCCTCGAGCGCGTCGGTCGAGGTGTCGCTGCCCGGCGGCACGGTCACCGTGGAGCTCGACCTGTCCGGCACGGTGGACGTGGCGGCCGAGCGCAGGCGGCTGGCCAAGGACCTTGCCGCGGCGGAGAAGGAGCTGGCGCAGACCGAGGCCAAGCTCGGCAACCCGCAGTTCGCCGACCGCGCGCCGGCCGGCGTGGTGGCCAAGATCAAGGCGCGGCGCGAGCTCGCCGTCGCGGAGATCCAGCGGATCACGGCGCGGCTCGAAGCGCTGGCCGGGTCCGGATCCTAGTGTCCACAATGGACGGTCTGGAGCAGCTCCGGCAGGTCGAGTCCGAGCTGAACACCCGGTGGCCGGAGACGAAGATCGAGCCGTCGCTAAGCCGGATCGCCGCGCTGGTCGACCTGCTCGGGGATCCGCACCGGTCCTACCCGGTGCTGCACGTCGCGGGCACCAACGGCAAGACCTCCACCGCGCGGATGATCGACGCGCTGCTCACCCGGATCGGCCTGCGCACCGGCCGGTACACCAGCCCGCACCTGCAGCTGGTGACCGAGCGGATCGCGCTGGACGGCGCCCCGGTCAGCGCCGAGCGCTACGTCGAGGTGTTCCGCGACATCGAGCCGTACGTGTCCATGGTGGACGGTGCGGGCGAGATCCCGATGAGCAAGTTCGAGGTGCTCACCGGCATGGCGTTCGCCGCGTTCGCCGACGCGCCGGTGGACGCCGCGGTGCTCGAGGTCGGGCTCGGCGGCACCTGGGACGCGACGAACGTGGCGGACGCCCGGATCGCCGTGGTCGGCCCGGTGGGCACCGACCACGTCGAGTACCTGGGCGCGGACATCGAGGGCATCGCCCGGGAGAAGGCAGGGATCGTCAAGCCCGGGTCGATCGCACTGGTCGCCGAGCAGATCCCGGAGGCGGCCAAGGTGATCTTCGAGCGGTGCGCCGAGGTGGACGCCACCGTGGCCCGCGCCGGGCTGGAGTTCGGGGTGCTGCGGCGGGACATCGCGGTCGGCGGCCAGCTGGTGAAGCTGCAGGGCCTCGGCGGCGCCTACGACGAGATCTTCCTGCCACTGCACGGCGCGCACCAGGCGGCCAACGCGGCCCTGGCGCTGGCCGCGGTCGAGGCGTTCTTCGGCGCCGGTGCGGACCGCCAGCTCGACGTGGAAGCGGTGCGCGAGGGGTTCGCGTCGGTCGTGGTGCCCGGCCGGCTGGAGCGGATGCGCACGGCGCCGAGCGTGTTCGTCGACGCCGCGCACAACCCCCACGGCGCCAAGGCGCTCGCCGCCGCGCTGGACACCGAGTTCGACTTCCGCCGCCTGGTCGGGGTGGTCGGCGTGATGGCCGACAAGGACGCGGCCGGCATCCTCGCCGAGCTCGAGCCGGTGGTCGCCGAGGTGGTGCTGACCCGAAACTCCTCGCCCCGGGCCATGGACGCGGACGCCCTGGGCGGGGTGGCCCGGGAGATCTTCGGCGAGGACCGGATCGTCATCGAGCCACGCCTGGACGACGCCATCGAGACCGCGGTGCACCTGGCCGAGTCCGACGACCCCGCCGCCCCGATGTCCGGCACCGGCGTGATCGTCACCGGCTCGGTGATCACCGCCGGCGAGGCGCGCACGCTGTTCGGCAGGGAACCCACATGAGCGCACCGGATCCGCTGAAGTCGTTCCGCGGTGTGGTCGCCGCCGCCCTCGCGCTCGAAGGCATCGTGGTGCTGCTCGCGCTTCCTTTGGTGGCCAAGTTGGGGGACGGGCTAGCTACCTGGCAGGGCGTACTGGTAGGCGCCCTCGCTCTGGCTCTGTTTCTGGCCATCGGCGCGGCCGGACGCCCCTGGGGAATCTGGCTCGCGCTCGGTCTGCAGGTGGTGATGGTCGCCTGCTGGTTCGCGGTGACCGCGCTCGGTGTGCTGGGCCTGATCTTCGGCCTGGTCTGGAGCCTGCTGCTGTGGTTCCGCCAGGACGTGGCCAAACGCCTCGCCGC
The DNA here is from genome assembly GCF_036002505.1 of Actinophytocola sp. Taxonomy (GTDB): domain Bacteria; phylum Actinomycetota; class Actinomycetes; order Mycobacteriales; family Pseudonocardiaceae; genus DASYTH01. The sequence continues at coordinate 30,201 of NZ_DASYTH010000134.1, forward strand.
AGGCCGTTTACCCGGTCAGTCCACTTCGGACTAGGTCTGGCCGAGCGCCGCCCCGACGATGCTCAACGCCTCCGCCGCGTCCAGGCCGAGCGCGCGCACGGTGACCGCGTACTCCCGGGCCGCCTTCATGGCCACGGCCCGGCTGCGCTCACCGGCGGCGCTGACGAACGTGCCGGCCCGGCCCCGGGTCTCCACCAGGCCGGCCTCCTCCAGCTCCCGGTAGGACCGCGCCACGGTGTTGACCGCCAGCCCGAGGTCGGCGGCCAGCCGGCGCACCGTGGGCAGCCGCGTGCCCGCCGCCAGCGTGCGGTCGCTGATCTGCCCGGCCAGTTGCGCACGCACCTGCTCGTAGGGCGGAACGGCGGACGCGGTGTCGATGGTGATCATTGGACGACCCCGGCCGGACTGCGGGTGAGGTGGCCGGCGACCTCCGCGGCCACCCAGCAAGCCGCGCCGAGCACCGCGTAGCCGAGCAGGGACCAGATCAGCCAGGAGCCGACCGTGCTGTCGCCCAGCGCGGCGACCAGCGCGACCAAGATCGGGAGGGGCACGACGGCGGCGCGGGCGTCCTGGGTCCGCAACACGTCGTCGACGAGCAGGGAGTCAGAGTCCTCGGCCACCGACGGCCGTCGCAGCACGCCGGCCAGTACCAGCCCGAACAGGGTGGCCAGCACCGCGATCGAGCCGAGAAATGCCAGCGCCAGAGCCCGGTCGACCGGCCGGGAGGCCAGCAGCGCGGTGGCCGCGCCGAGCAGCAGACCACCGCCATGGACGACGAGGACCACGGCGAGGTAACGGGGCCCGAGCACCCGTGCCACACGGGCTGCTGCGGGATGGGCGGTCCTGGTCCTCCTGGCCCCGAGCAGCCGGCGCTCCGCCCGGTACGAGTACCACAGGCCGGCACCCCAGGCGAGGATGATGACCACGGGGGTGAGCACGGACCAGGCCAGCCCGCTGACATCGCTCTCGTCCGGGGTGGAGTCGGACCGGCTCCGCTCGGCAAGGTCACTCAAGATGGTGAAGATCGCGGTGTACGCCATGACCGTGCCGAAGGTGATCCAGTTGCCGCGCCGGCGTGCCTCAAGCCGTTCCACCAGCAGCGCCGACGGCTCGATCCGGCCGAGTTGGTTACGCCTGAGCCACTCGCGCGCCCGCTCGGTGGCGGTCTTCGTCGTCATGCCGGCCCCTTTGTAGCAAGTTCTGTATCGCCATGATGGGTCAATGGTTGCGACAATGTCAACCTCCGAACGTTCACCCGGGGTTCCCTTCCCGGCGAACCGGGCACGCTAGAACGGCCGGCATGGAGATGACCCAGGGCTTCGACCGGCGGACGCTGCTGCGCGCCGGAATGGTGGGAGTGGGCGCGACCGCCGCCGGGCTGGTGGTGCCGGCCGCGGCGCAGGCGGCTCCGCTGGTGCGGGCCGGGCGGCCGGTGCTCACCCACGGTGTGCAGAGCGGGGACGTGACCCGCGACGGCGCGCTGGTCTGGACCCGTGCGGACCGGCCGTCGCGGATGCTGGTGGAGGTGTCCCGCGACCCGTCCTTCCGGCAGGCGTCGAGGACGCTGCGTGGACCGGTGCTGACCCCGGACACCGACGGCACCGGCAAGCTCCGGCTGACCGGCCTGCCACCCGGCCGCGAGGTGTTCTACCGGGTGCGCGCCGAGGACCTCGACGGCCGGGCCGCGAGCGAGCCGCTGACCGGCTCGTTCCGGACCGCGCCGGCCGGCCCCGCGGACGTGCGGTTCACCTGGTCCGGAGACGTCGCCGGGCAGGGCTGGGGGATCAACCCGGACATCGGCGGCATGACCGGATACGCCGCGATGGCCGCGCGGCGGCCCGACTTCTTCATCCACAGCGGCGACGCGGTCTACTCCGACGGCCCGCTCCAGGCGACGGTGACGCTCCCGGACGGCCGGGTCTGGCACAACCTGGTCACCCCGGAGAAGTCCAAGGTGGCCGAGTCCCTGGCCGAGTACCGCGGGCAGTTCGCCTACAACCTGCTGGATGTCAACATGCGGACGTTCGCCGCGAGCGTGCCGGCCTACGTCCAGTGGGACGACCACGAGGTGCTCAACAACTGGTACCCCGGGGAGATCCTGGACCTGCCGCAGTACACCGAGAAGCGGGTGGATGTCCTTGCCGCGCGGGCGTTCCAGGCCTTCCACGAGTGGCAGCCGGTGGACCCGCGGCGGGCCGTGGACGGCCGGGTCCACCGCAGCTTCGGCTACGGTCCGCATGTCGACATCTTCATTCTCGACATGCGCAGCTACAAGGACCCCAACACCTCACCCAAGGACGGCGCCGGCCACATCCTCGGCGAGCGCCAGGCCCGCTGGCTGGTCGACGGCCTGAGCCGCAGCCGGGCCACCTGGAAGATCATCGCCAACGACCTGCCGCTCGGGTTGGTCGTCCCCGACGGCCCGACCGACATCGAGGGTGTGGCCAACGGCCTGCCCGGCGCACCGGGCGGGCGGGAGCACGAGCTGGCCTGGGTGCTCCGCCAACTCGCCGCCCGGCGGGTGCGCAACGTCGTCTGGCTCACCGCCGACGTGCACTACACCGCCGCGCACCACTACTCGCCCGACCGCGCCGCGATCGCCGATTTCCATCCGTTCTGGGAATTCGTCTCCGGCCCGCTGCACGCCGGCGCGTTCGGCCCGAACGCACTCGACCCCACGTTCGGCCCGCGGGCGGTGTTCACCCACGCCCCGCCGGCGCCCAACACCTCGCCGCTGGACGGCTTCCAGCACTTCGGCGAGGTCGAGATCGACGGCCGCACCCGCGAGCTCACCGTGCATCTGCGGGACGGCCGCGGCACCGCGCTGTGGAGCACGACCCTGACCCCGCGGCGGCCCTGACCGGCTGGCTAAGCTGCGCGAAGTCCCGAACCCGAAGGAGTATCGAAGATCGTGAGTGAGCGCACCCTGGTCCTCGTCAAGCCGGACGGCGTCGGCCGCGGCCTGGTCGGCGACGTGATCTCCCGGATCGAGCGCAAGGGCCTGACCCTGGTCGCCCTCGAGCTGCGCAAGGTGGACCGGGCGCTGGCCGAGCAGCACTACGCCGAGCACGCCGGCAAGCCGTTCTACGGGTCGCTGCTGGAGTTCATCACCTCCGGCCCGCTGGTGGCCGCGGTGGTCGAGGGCCCGCGGGCGGTCGAGGCGTTCCGCCAGCTCGCCGGCGCCACCGACCCGGTCAAGGCCGCCACCGGCAGCATCCGCGCCGACCACGCCGTCGAGGTCCAGTACAACCTCGTGCACGGCTCGGACTCCGTGGACGCCGCCAAGCGCGAGATCCTCCTGTGGTTCCCGGACGTGATCTGAGGTTCCCGAGGAACGGTGGGCCGTTCGGTCGCACGGCTGAGCCGCCGCCGACTTAACCCTTTCAGATCGGCCGGTGGCGGCTCTACGCTGCCGAGTCGTGGGCGCTAACGGACACCTGGTGCAGGCGCGGGGGTTGGTCAAGCGGTTCGGAGACCTCGAGGCGGTACGCGGCATCGACGTCGAGGTCCGGCGCGGCGAGGCGTTCGGGTTCCTGGGCCCGAACGGCGCGGGCAAGTCCTCGACGATGCGCATGATCGGCTGCGTGTCCCCGCGCTCCGGCGGCGAGCTCGAGGTGCTCGGCATGGACCCGGACCGGGACGGCCCGAAGATCCGGTCCCGGCTCGGCGTGGTGCCGCAGCAGGACATGCTGGACTTCGAGCTGACCGTCCGGCAGAACCTGCACGTCTACGGCCGCTACTTCGGCCTGTCCCGGGCCCAGGTCCGGGCGAAAGCGGTGGAGCTGCTCGACTTCACCCAGCTCACCGAAAGGGCCGAGGACGACGTCGAGCCGCTCTCCGGCGGCATGAAGCGCCGGCTCACCATCGCCCGGTCGCTGATCAACGATCCGGAGCTGCTGCTGCTCGACGAACCGACCACCGGCCTCGACCCGCAGGCCCGGCATCTGTTGTGGGACCGGCTGTTCCGGCTCAAGCAGTCCGGCGTCACGCTGATCCTCACCACCCACTACATGGACGAGGCCGAGCAGCTCTGCGACCGGCTGGTGATCCTGGACCGCGGCGTGATCGTCGCCGAGGGCAGCCCGGCCGAACTGATCGGCCGGTACTCCACCCGGGAGGTGCTCGAGCTCCGGTTCGACCCTGGCGAGCAGGACGGCGCGGCCACCGTGGTGGCCGACCTCGGGGACCGGACGGAGGCGCTGCCGGACCGACTATTGGTCTATACCAGCGACGGCGAGGCCGCGCTCGCCGCCGCCCACGCCAAGGGCGTGCGGCCGCTGTCCAGCCTCGTCCGGCGCAGCACGCTCGAGGACGTCTTCCTCCGGCTCACCGGCCGGTCACTGGTGGACTGAGGAGGGGGTCGTGACACAGGCGCTCGAGCGGGCGGCTCCGCCCGGTCCGGTTCGCGCGGTTCTCCTCGTGGTGGAGTCCTACCTGATCTGGTACCGGCGCAACTGGCGGTCCACAGCGGTGAGCAGCGTGGCCCAGCCGCTGTTGTTCCTGCTGGCCATGGGGTTCGGGTTCGGCTCGCAGGTGGAGCCCGGGGCCGCGACCGGCGGGCTGCGCTACGTCGTCTTCCTCGCGCCCGCGCTGCTCGTGGCCACGACCGCGAACCGGGCCACGTTCGAGTCGGCCTACCCGGTCCTCACCGGGTTCAAAACACAGTCCAAGTACCAGCCGGTCGCCGCGACACCGGTCACCCCCGCGCAGATCGCCCTCGGCCTGCTCGCCTGGATGGCGCTGCGGCTGGCCGGGGTCGGGCTGATCTACCTGGCCGTCGCGGCCGTGCTCGGCGCGCTGACCGGGCCGGCGGTGCTGCTGGCCCTGGTGGCGGCCGTGCTCACCGGGATGGTGTTCTCCGCCTTCGTGGTGGCCCTCACCGCGACGCTGAAGTCGGACTGGCCGTTCAACGCGCTGTTCCGGTTCGTGGTGCTGCCGATGGCGTTGTTCGCCGGGGTGTTCTTCCCGGTGGACGTGCTGCCCCCGTGGTTGCGCCCGGTGGTCTGGGCGACCCCGATGTGGCACGGCACCGAGCTCGCCCGGGGCTGGACGTTCGGTGGTCTGGACCTCTGGCCGGCGCTGGGGCACCTCGCCTACCTGACCGCACTCGTCGCCACCGGAACGTGGCTGTGCTGCCGGTTCTTCCGCCGGCGGCTGGCGACGTAGGCACTCGGGGGGAGCGATGACGGACACGTTGCCGGGCACGGCATCCGAGGTACGCGCGGGCCGGGCGCGGCCGGGCGGGCTGCTGCTCCGGATGCTGCCCGCGGGCGCCTACGCGGGCCGGGCGCGCACCCTGGTCGAGCGGAACCTGCTGGTGCACCGCCGGTTCTGGCTGAACTTCCTGGCCGGGCTGGGTGAGCCGCTGTTCTACCTCGTGGCCGTCGGTGTCGGGTTCGGCAAGCTGGCCGGCGACCTGATCGGCCCGGGCGGCGCGCCGATCAGCTACGCGGCCTTCGTCGCGCCCGGCCTGCTCGCGGCCTCGGCCATGAACGGCGCCATCTACGACGCCACCATCGGGGTCTTCTTCAAGATCAAGTACAACCGCACGTTCGAGGCCATGCTGGCCACCCCGGTAGGCCCGATCGACCTCGCGCTCGGCGAGGTGTCCTGGGCGCTGCTGCGCGGCGGCCTGTACGCCTCGGGCTTCGTCACCGTGATGCTCGCCATGGGCCTCGTCACCTCGTGGTGGGGCCTGCTGATCCTGCCGGCGGCGCTGTTCACCGCGTTCGGGTTCGCCGCGTTCGGCATGGCCTGCGCCACCTTCATGCGCTCCTGGCGCGACGTCGACCTGGTCCAACTCCTGCTGCTGCCGATGTTCCTGTTCTCCACGACGTTCTTCCCGATCACCGTCTACCCGCCGGCGATCCGCATCGTGGTCGAGATCCTCCCGCTGTACCAGGGGATCGAGATCATGCGCGCGCTCACCACCGGCGTCGTGGGATGGCCGATCCTCGGGCACGTCGCGTACTTCGCGGTGCTCGCCGCGTTCGGGATGGTGGTCACCGCGCGCCGGTTCGGCCGGTTGCTGCTCAAATGACCGACCCGAATTGCGAAGTCGATCTCGACCCAGGATAGTTGAGCGGTTGACAATCTTAACTCGCCTCACCTCGGGAGGTTGCAGTGGACGTCGTCGCCCTCATCGGACGCATTCTGTTCGTGGTCCTCTTCCTCGGCTCGGGTTTCGCCCATCTGACGCAGACCCAGGCCATGGCCGGGTACGCGTCGAGCAAAGGCGTGCCCGCCGCGAAGCTAGCCACCCAGGCCAGCGGCGTGATGATCATCATCGGCGCGGTGATGCTGCTCCTGGGCGTCTGGGCCGACCTGGGTGCCCTGCTGCTGGTCGTGTTCCTGTTCCCCACCGCCGTGCTCATGCATGCCTTCTGGAAGGAGACCGACGCTCAGGCCAAGCAGCTGGAGATGATCCAGTTCCAGAAGGACACGGCCCTCGGCGGCGCCGCGTTGCTGATCTTCGCCCTGGTCGTCAAGCTCGGCGACGGCCTCGGCCTGACCGTCACCGGGCCGCTTTTCTGAGTCGGGGGTCTGGGGAGCGCGCCCCCCAGATGGCACAGTTACCCTTGCACCGTGAGCGGAGCTTGCGGAGCGAACCGTCGACGCTGCCCTGTTGCCGAGGGACGAGGCAACAGGGTTGCCATCACCGAGCTTGCGAGGTGATGGCGTGAGTGTGGAGTCGGTCTTTCCGCGGCTTGAGTCGCTGCTGCCAAGGGTGACCAAGCCGGTCCAGTACGTCGGCGGCGAGCTGAACGCCACCGTCAAGGACTGGGACTCCACCACGGTGCGCTGGGCACTGATGTACCCGGACGCCTACGAGGTCGGCCTGCCCAACCAGGGCGTCATGATCCTTTACGAGGTGCTCAACGAGCAGCCCGACGTGCTGGCCGAGCGCACCTACGCGGTCTGGCCGGATCTCGAGGCGCTCATGCGCGAGCACGGCGTTTCGCAGTTCACCGTGGACGCGCACCGTCCGGTCGGCGCGTTCGACCTGCTGGGCGTCAGCTTCTCCACCGAGCTCGGCTACACCAACCTGCTCACCGCGCTCGACCTCGCCGGAATCCCGTTGCACGCCGGGGATCGCACCGGCGAGCACCCGCTGGTGATCGCCGGCGGGCACGCCGCGTTCAACCCGGAGCCGATCGCCGACTTCCTCGACGCCGCCGTGCTGGGCGACGGCGAGGAGGCGGTGCTGGAGATCACCGGCCTGGTTCGCGCCTGGAAGGCCGGGGGCCGGCCCGGCGGGCGCGACGAACTGCTGCTCCGGCTGGCCGAGACCGGCGGTGTCTACGTGCCCCGGTTCTACGACGTGTCGTACCGCGACGGCGGCGAGCTGGCCGCCGTCGTGCCGAACCGTGCGCGGGTGCCGGACCGGGTGGCCAAGCGCACCACCATGGACCTGGACGCCTGGCCGTACCCCAAGCAACCGCTCGTGCCGCTGGCCGAGACCGTGCACGAGCGGATGAGCGTGGAGATCTTCCGGGGTTGCACCCGTGGTTGCCGGTTCTGCCAGGCCGGCATGATCACCCGCCCGGTGCGGGAGCGCTCCATCGACGGCATCGGCGCCATGGTCCACACCGGACTCGAGGCGAGCGGCTTCGACGACGTCGGGCTGCTCTCCCTGTCCAGCGCCGACCACTCGGAGATCGCCGAGATCACCAAGGGGCTTGCCGACCGCTACGAGGGCACCAACACCAGCCTGTCCCTGCCCAGCACCCGGGTCGACGCGTTCAACATCGACCTGGCCAACGAGCTGTCCCGCAACGGCCGCCGGTCCGGCCTGACGTTCGCCCCCGAAGGCGGCAGCGAGCGGATCCGCCGCGTCATCAACAAGATGGTGTCCGAGGAGGATCTCATCAGGACGGTCAGCGCCGCCTACGCCAGCGGCTGGCGCCAGGTGAAGCTGTACTTCATGTGCGGCCTACCCACCGAGACCGACGACGACGTCCTGCAGATCGCCACCATGGCCCACGAAGTGATCAAAGCCGGCCGGGAAGCCAGCGGCCGCAAGGACATCCGCTGCACGATCTCCATCGGCGGCTTCATCCCCAAGCCGCACACCCCGTTCCAGTGGGCCGCCCAGGCCGATCCGTCCACAGTGGACAACCGGCTGCGCAAGCTCCGCGCCGCAGTGAACTCCGACCGCGGCCTCGGCCGCAACATCGGAATGCGTTACCACGACGGCGAACCCAGCCTCATCGAAGGCCTCCTCTCCCGCGGCGACCGGCGCGTCGCCAAGGTCATCGAACGGGTCTGGCGCCAGGGCGGCCGCTTCGACGGCTGGTCCGAGCACTTCTCCTACCAGCGCTGGGTCGAGGCGGCCGCGGCCGAGCTCGAGCCCCTCGGCGTCAGCCTCGCCTGGTACACCACCAGGGAACGCCAGGTGTCCGAAACCCTCCCCTGGGACCACCTCGACTCCGGCCTCGACAAAACCTGGCTCTGGGACGACTGGCAGGACGCCCTCGCCGCCCACGAACTCGACGACTGCCGCTGGACCCCCTGCTACGACTGCGGCGTCTGCCCCGCCATGGGCACCGACATCCAAATCGGCCCCACCGGCCGAAAACTGCTCCCACTCACTCCCGTGTAGGAACCCGAGTTAGTCTTCCCTTCCCGGGAATGAACGTGGCGTTGTTTCCCTACGCTATTGCTGCGTCACCGCGGCCAGCGCGTCCACCAGCCCGTGCCCGTGGAAGCTGTTGTACGGCGCGTAGCCCGAGCAGTAGGCGTCCTGCGCCCCCGAACCGCTGAGGTCATAGTCGTCCGGGCACGGAATCGGCTCCGCCTGCGTGGTCAGCAGCCGGGTCAGCTGCTGCGGCGACGCCTTCGGATGTTCCGAGGCGAGCAGCGCCACCACGCCCGTCGCATGTGGCGTGGCCATCGAGGTGCCGCACGAGCGCTCGTACCCGCCGGGCACCGTCGACAGCACGCACGACTCGGTTTTGCGCCGCCCGGTGGCCACCTCACCGCCGGGTGCGGTCACGTCCACCACCCCCAGGCCGTAGGCGCTGTAGCTGGCCTTGAGCTTCGACGGGCCCACCGCGGACACCGCGACCACACCGCGCAGCGCCGCCGGCAGCACCCGGCAGTTCCCGTCCAACTCGCTGCCCAGGTCGACGCTGCCGTTCGTGGCCGCGGCGACGGTCAGCACGCCGTGCCCGGTGGCGTAGTCCACCGCCCGCCGCATCGCCTCGTACACCACGTGCTCGTCGTTCCGGTTGCAGGTCACCAGCCAGGGGTCGACGAAGTAGCTGTTGTTGGTGACGGTCATGCCCTTGGCCGCGGCCCACATCAGCCCGCAGACGGCGTACTCGGGGAGGATGAACCCGTCGTCGTCGACCACCTTCACCGAGGCGATCCGCACGCCGGGTGCCACCCCGGTGACCCCGTGCCCGTCGTCGGCGGCCGCGATCGTGCCGGCCACGTGCGTGCCGTGCGGCGAGGCCGTGGGCTCCCAGGCCGCGCGGTCGGGGTCCGGCCGCCCGGTCAGGCATCCGGCGGACAGCGCCGGGTCCAGTGCCGCGCGCAGGTCGGGATGGTTCGGGTCGATCCCGGAGTCCAGCACCCCGACCACGACGTCCCGGCTGCCCTCGTCGATCCGGTGAGCGTCGTCGGCGTGGATGAGCGCCATGTCCCACTGCTCGCCGGTGCGGTCCGCCGGAGCCACCGGCCCGCTGGTGACCAGCTCCGAGGTCGACCCGGTCTCGTCCGACCAGGGCCGGGGGGTCGCCTCGGTCCGTGCCCGGACCGCCCGCCCGGCGCTGAACGCCCGGTCGCGGCCCATCCGGGCGGTGAAGCGCTGGTAGCCCGAGGTGGCCACGGCGACCGCGATCTGCGGGTAGTAGACCACCGTCCGCCCGCAGGCTCCGGTGATCTCACCGGTGGCCGCCGGCTCGCTGGTGCCCGGCTCGAACAGCACGAGGTAGCGCAGCGTCGGGCCGTCCTCCGAGCACGTCGGCACCGCCAGATCGTCCGGCACGGCTTGCGCCGGGTTGCCGGTGACCAGCAGCGCCGAGGCCAGGACCGCGGCGCCGACCGCTGCCGCCTTCGCACGGCGGGGCAGAGGCACGGGGGTGACCTCCATCGTGTTGGCGACCGGGTTCGGGGCGCCGGCCTCCAGAGCCGGACGGTAGCCAGCGAACTGCGAGCAGACAAGCGCGACGCCCGAAATGCACCCGGGGTACCGTCCTGCCAGGCCGCCACACCACCCGAAGGAGCCAGCCGCCGCCGTGACCTGGACCCCGCCCAATCCGTCCGCCGCGCCGGTGCAGAAGCTCCGGCTGCGCTACGCCAAGCGCGGCCCACTGCGATTCACCTCACACCGCGACGTGGCCCGGGCGTTCGAGCGGGCGCTGCGCCGGGCCGGCGTGCCGATGGCGTTCTCCCAGGGGTTCAGCCCGCACCCGAAGATCTCCTGGGTCGGCGCGTCGCCGACCGGGGTGGCCAGCGAGGCCGAGTACGTGGAGATCCAGGTGGTCGAGCGGGTGGACCCGATCGCCCTGGTCCCCGGCCTCGACGCGGCCCTGCCGACCGGTCTCGACGTGCTCGAGGCCGTGCCGGCCGGGGCGGGCTCGCTGACCGAGCGGATCGAGGCCAGCCGGTGGCGCATCGAGCTGCCCGGGGTTCCGGCGGAGACGCTGCGCGCCGCGGCCGGCCGGCTGCTCGACGCCGAAACCGTCGAGGTGGAGCGGCTGACCAAGCAGGGTATGCGCCTGATCGACGTGCGACCCGCCGTGGTGACCGCGGACGTGTCAGCCGGCGCCGAGGCGTGTGGGATACTTGAGGTGGTCGTGCGGCAGTTGACCCCTGCCGTGCGTCCCGACGACGTGATGAGCGCGCTTCGCGTCGTCGCCGCTCTGGTTCCGCCGGTGCCCGCGAAGGCGACCCGGATGGCCCAAGGGCGGCTCGACGACGGCGGAGGCCTGTCCGACCCGTTGGCCCAGGATCGGGCCGCGGCATCCGGACGGGCGCTGCGGGAGCCGCCTCGGAGCGACGTGGACTGACCTGCCGCGGCATGGTCGCCGGAAGTGCGTGTTCCGGTGGTTCGCGGCGAGAGGCGAGGATTCCCGCCGCGCAGCGGCGGAATGAGGCAACTGTCTCCACCGTCCGCGGTGGAGCGAGACAACTACAGGCCCCTGCGTGGCCGCGACCGGCCGGTGCCGGCGCCGAATGGCGCCAGCCCGGTTGTCCGCGCCCGGGGGCGAAGGAGCTAAATGTCGGATATGTCGACGCCTGCCGGGCCCACCGGCGGGGACACTTTCACATCCACCAACCCGAATCTGGCCGACCTGCCGGACCGGATCCGGGTGCACGCGCTGGCCAAGCTGCTCGAACGCAGCAGCCGCGAGGTGCTCGACGCGCTGACCGACCTCGGTGAGGACGGCCGGAGCGCCCAGTCCAACATCAGCCGTGACGTCGCCCTGAAGGTCGCGGAGACCCTTCTCGGCACCCCGCCCGAGGCCGAACCCGAACCCGAACCCGAGCCCACGGCCCGCCCGGTCACCGCCCCGCCGGTCCCGGTGTTCGCCTCGGCCTCCCCGCTGTTCATGGCCCCGGACCCGACCATGGCCAAACCGCCGCCGGTGCGGGAGCCGGTCCGCGAGGAGGTCGTCGAGGAGCCCGCCGAGGACGAGGCGGAGAGCGCCGACGACGACGCCGATGACGAGAGCGGCAGCCGGCGCCGGCGCCGGCGCGGCCGGCGCGGTCGCGGTCGCGGCAAGGGCGGTCAGGACGAGGACGGCTTCGGCGAGGAGACCGCCGAGGAGGAGCCCGCCCGCCCGGCGACCGAGAAGGCCGAGAAGCCGGCCCGGGTCCGGACCCGGGGCAAAGCGCCGGTCGAGGAGTCTGAGCCCGCCGACGCGGACGCCGGCGACGACGGCGAGTCCGCCACCCAGCGTCGCCGGCGCAGGCGCCGCCGGCGCGGCGGGGACGACGGCTCGATGGGCGAGGACGATCCGCCGAACACTGTGGTGCACGTGCGCGAGGCGCGCGAGGAGAAGGGCGAGCCGGAGGCCCGGGACGAGGTGCGCAGCGTGCGCGGCTCCACCCGGCTGGAGGCCAAGCGCCAGCGCCGCCGGGACGGCCGGGAGGCGGGCCGACGGCGCGCGCCGATCCTGTCCGAGGCCGAGTTCCTGGCCCGGCGCGAGTCGGTGGACCGGGCCATGGTGGTCCGCGAGCGCGGTGAGCGCACCCAGATCGCCGTGCTCGAGGACGGTGTCCTGGTCGAGCACTTCGTGACCACGTCCGGCACGGGCTCGCTGGTCGGCAACGTCTACCTCGGCCGGGTGCAGAACGTGCTGCCCAGCATGGAGGCGGCGTTCGTGGACATCGGCCGCGGCCGCAACGCCGTGCTCTACGCAGGCGAGGTGGACTGGGACGCCGCCGGGCTGGAGGGCAAGGCCCGCAAGATCGAGCAGGCACTGTCCACAGGGGACAGCGTGCTGGTGCAGGTCACCAAGGACCCGGTGGGGCACAAGGGCGCCCGGCTGACCACCCAGATCAGCCTGCCCGGCCGGTTCCTGGTCTACGTCCCGGGCGGCGGCGCCACCGGCATCTCCCGGAAGCTCCCGGAGAACGAGCGCCGCCGGCTCAAGGACGTGCTCAAGCGGGTCGTGCCCGAGGACGCCGGCGTGATCATCCGGACCGCCTCCGAGGGGATCAGCGAGGAGGAGCTGGCCCGCGACGTGCGCCGGCTGCAGGCGCAGTGGCAGGTGATCAACGACAAGACCCAGGGCGCCAACGGGACCAAGAAGGCCAGCGCCCCCGCGCTGCTCTACGAGGAGCCGGACCTGCTGATCAAGGTGGTCCGCGACCTGTTCACCGAGGACTTCTCCGCACTGGTGGTCGAGGGCGAGACGGCCTGGGAGACCATCGACGCCTACGTGCGGCACGTGGCCCCCGAGCTGATCGAGCGGCTCCGCCGGCATGTCGCCAACACCGACGTCTTCGCCGAGTTCCGGGTGGACGAGCAGCTACTCAAGGCGCTGGACCGCAAGGTGTGGCTGCCCTCCGGCGGCTACCTGGTGATCGACCGCACCGAGGCGATGACCGTCATCGACGTCAACACCGGCAAGTTCACCGGCTCCGGCGGTAACCTCGAGGAGACCGTCACCCGGAACAACCTGGAGTCGGCCGAGGAGATCGTCCGCCAGCTCCGGCTGCGCGACATCGGCGGCATCATCGTGATCGACTTCATCGACATGGTCCTGGAGTCCAACCGCGACCTGGTGCTGCGCCGGCTCACCGAGTGCCTCGGCCGGGACCGCACCCGTCACCAGGTCGCCGAGGTCACCTCGCTCGGCCTGGTGCAGATGACCCGCAAGCGCGTCGGCACCGGCCTGCTCGAGGCCTACAGCACACCGTGTGAGCACTGCAAGGGCCGCGGTGTGCTGGTCAGCTCCGAACCGGTGATCAAGTCCGGCAGCGGCGGTTCCAACGGCCAGGCCGGCAACCAGCAGGGCGGCGGCCGCCGCTCCCGCGGGCACGGTGACGGCGGCAAGGACGCCTCGAAGGACGTCGTGGCGCAGGCGGCGGCCAAGGCCGCGGTCCGCGGCATCGCCAAGGCCAGCGGCGTGGAGTCGGACCGGGCCGCCGAAGAGGCCGCTGCCGCCGAGCTCGACGTTGTCCCCGCCGAGCCGCCCGGGGTCAGTGTTCCGCCCCAGGCCGACGGCAATACCGACGCCGGCCGGGTCGAGCCCGCCGGCGAGCCGAGCGGGCCCGGGACCGGTGCCGACGGCGCGGTCGAGGTCGGCGTCGGAACCCCGGCGGCGATCGAGCCGAAGGCCGAACGTGGCCCGCGCACCCGGCGCCGCCGCACGGCGTCCCGCCCGGCGGGGCCGCCCGTCTCGGCGACCTCGGACAGCTGAGGCGGTAACGATCATGGTCACAGCCGCGGTGATCCCGGCGCACGCCCGTCGCGTGCGCCGGTCGCCCGGCCCGGCCTCGGCTCCGGGCCGCGGCGCTGACCTGCGGACACGCCGTAGTGCCACCCGGTTTGACCACCATTCCGGGCGGCACGTAACCTGTAACCAGGCCCGCCGGTTCGGTGGGCCGTGTCGTGCGCGAGGCCGGCTGGTCACCTCCCCTGCCCGGCGCCGCGTGACCCCAGATTTCACCCCGTCGAGTAGCAGGAGAGTTGCGTCCCGATGTACGCGATCGTCAAGACCGGCGGCAAGCAGTACAAGGTGGCCGTGGGCGACGTGGTCGAGGTCGAGAAGCTCGAGGGCGAGCCGGGCACGGAGCTCACCTTCCCCGCGCTGCTCGTCGTTGACGGCGAAGACGTCACCACCGATGCGGACACCCTGGCCAAGGTCTCGGTGACCGGCAAGGTCGTCGAGCAGACCAAGGGCCCGAAGATCCGCATCCACAAGTTCAAGAACAAGACCGGCTACCACAAGCGGCAGGGTCACCGGCAGAAGCTGACCCGCGTCGAGGTCACCGGAATCAGCAAGTAGGGAGCCGAGAACCATGGCACACAAGAAGGGTGCGTCCAGCTCCCGCAACGGCCGCGACTCCAACCCGCAGTACCTGGGCGTCAAGCGCTACGGCGGCCAGGTCGTCAAGGCGGGGGAGATCCTCATCCGGCAGCGTGGCACCAAGTTCCACCCGGGCGTCAACGTCGGCCGCGGCAATGACGACACGCTGTTCGCGCTGGCCGCCGGCGCGGTCGAGTTCGGCTCGAAGCGCGGCCGCAAGACCGTCAACATCGTTCCGGTCGAGGTATAAATGGCGCTTGATTTGGCGAAGTCTGCTCGCGGAGGGCGCTCGCCGGATCAAATCGCATAATGTTGGGGGGCCGAGCCCCCCAGACCCCCACGGTGCTAGCTCCTTCTGACCCAGCGTGGTCCGGTTGGCCTCCGACCAGCAGAGCATCGGTCGAGAGGAATTCGAGTGTCTCGGTTCGTTGATCGAGTAGTCATCCATGTTGCCGCGGGCAACGGTGGCAATGGTTGTGTCTCGGTGCACCGGGAGAAGTTCAAGCCGCTCGGCGGGCCGGACGGGGGCAACGGGGGCAACGGCGGCAACGTGGTGCTGACGGTCGACGGCGGCGTGCACACGCTGCTGGACTTCCACTTCCGGCCGAACGCCAAGGCATCCGGCGGCCGGCAGGGGCAGGGCAGCCACCGCGACGGCGCCGCCGGTGAGGATCTCGAGCTGCGGGTGCCGAACGGAACCGTGGTGCTGACCGAGTCCGGTGAGGTGCTCGCCGATCTGGTCGGCGACGGCACCCGATTCGTCGCCGCCCGCGGCGGGCGCGGCGGGCTCGGCAACGCGGCGCTGGCCTCCAAGGCCCGCAAGGCGCCCGGCTTCGCGTTGCTCGGCGAACCGGGCGAGGCCCGCGACCTGGTGCTGGAGCTGCGCTCGGTGGCCGACGTCGGCCTGGTCGGGTTCCCGTCCGCCGGCAAGTCCTCGCTCATCTCGGTGCTCTCCGCGGCCCGGCCCAAGATCGCTGAGTACCCGTTCACTACGCTGGTGCCCAATCTCGGCGTGGTCACCGCGGGCGATTCGGTGTTCACCATGGCCGACGTGCCGGGCCTGATCCCCGGTGCCAGCCAGGGCAAGGGCCTCGGCCTGGACTTCCTGCGGCACATCGAGCGCTGCGCGGTGCTGGTGCACGTGGTGGACTGCGCCACCTACGAACCCGGCCGCGATCCGGTGTCCGATGTGGATGCTCTGGAGTCGGAGTTGGCCCGCTACACCCCGGCGCTGGGTGACGAGTTGGCCGCCCGGCCCCGGGTCGTGGTGCTGAACAAGATCGACGTACCGGACGCGCGCGAGCTGGCCGACCTGGTGCGCCCAGAGTTCGAGAGCCGTGGCCTGCCAGTGTACGCGGTGTCCACGGTGACCCGCGAGGGCCTGCCCGCGCTGTCCTACGCGCTGGCCGCCGTCGTCGAGGAGGACCGCCGCGGCCGGCCGTCCGCGGAGCCGGCCCGGATCGTGCTCCGACCGTCCGCCGTGGACGACGCCGGGTTCACCGTCGAGGAGGATCCCGAGCTGCCGGGCGGTTTCGTCGTGCGCGGCGACCGGCCCGAGCGCTGGGTGCGGCAGACCGACTTCGGCAACGACGAGGCGGTCGGCTATCTCGCCGACCGGCTGGCCCGGCTCGGCGTCGAGGAAGCGCTCGCTCGTGGCGGTGCCCGGCCCGGCTCCCCGGTGACCATCGGCGCGGTCACGTTCGACTGGGAACCGTCCACGCCCGCCGGCATCGCCATCCTGATGCACCAGCGCGGCAGCGACCCGCGCCTGGAGCTCAGCCACCGCATCACCGCCGCCGAACGCAAAGCGGCCAGACGCGACCGCCGCGCCCCCGGCTCCGCCGACAACGAAGCCGGCGAAGAATGAGCAGCCGTGCGAACGAATCGGTGATGGCATGAGCGGAGCTTGCGGAGCGAACGATCGGGCACCGGCGTGAGCGTGGACGCCGGGATCAGCGCATCCACCCGCGAGCTGGTGGCGGGGGCGCGCCGGATCGTGGTCAAGGTCGGCTCGTCCTCGCTGACCACGGCCGCGGGCGGGTTGGACCCGACCCGCCTGGACGCGCTGGTGGACGCGGTGGCCGCGCGCCGCACGGTGGGCAGCCAGGTGGTGCTCGTGTCGTCGGGCGCGATCGCGGCCGGCCTGGCGCCGCTGGGCATTCCCCGGCGCCCCGCCGATCTGGCCACCCAGCAGGCCGCGGCCAGCGTCGGTCAGCTCGCCCTCGGGCACGCGTATGTGGCTTCCTTTGCGCGGTACGGCCTCACGGTCGGTCAGGTCCTGCTGACCGCTGACGACGTGGTTCGGCGCGCGCACTACCGCAACGCCCAGCGCACCCTGTCCCGGCTGCTCGCCCTCGGCGTGGTGCCGGTCGTCAACGAGAACGACACGGTGGCCACCGAGGAGATCCGGTTCGGCGACAACGATCGCCTCGCCGCGCTCGTCGCCCACCTGACCGGCGCCGGCGCCCTCGTTCTTTTGTCCGATGTGGATGGTCTGTACGACGGCGACCCCCGGCTGGGCGAGGCCCGGCGCATCGACGAGGTGATCACCGACACCGACGTCCGCCATGTCCAGGCCGGTGAGCGCGGCACCTCCGGGCTCGGCACCGGCGGCATGGCCTCCAAGCTCGCTGCCGCCCGCCTCGCCTCGGCCGCGGGCATCCCCGTGCTGCTGGCCGGCGCCGCCGAGGCTCCCCGCGCGCTCGCCGCGGCCGACGTCGGCACCGCCTTCGCCGCCGGCGGCCGCCGCCTGTCCGCCCGCCGGTTCTGGCTCGGCTACGCCGCCGACGCCACCGGCTGCCTGCACCTCGACGCCGGCGCGGTGGCCGCCGTAGTCGGCCGCCGCCGGTCTTTGCTGGCCGCCGGCATCACCGCCGTCGACGGCACCTTCGACGCCGGCGACGTCGTCGAGCTCGCCGACCCCGGCAGCCACATCATCGCCCGCGGCGTCGTCTCCTTCGACTCCGCCGAACTCCCCACCCTCATCGGCCGCTCCACCCACGACCTGCCGGCCGACCAGCGCCGTGAAGTGGTGCACGCCGACGACCTCGTGCCGTTCTGAACTGTGTGCTCAGTCTTTCCGGGTGAGGTGGCGGACCAGGCGGGCGAGTTGCTCGGCGTAGCGCTCCGTGAACGTGGCGGATTCGGGGTCCTCGTCGCAGATCATGCGGGCGACGCGGGGGAGGGTCACGCCGGCGGCAGCGGCCGCGAACAGGGCCAGCATCAGGTAGGGCGGATCGAGGTCGGCGGGGATCTCGCCGGCTTCCTGGCGCCGGCGTAGGTCGGCCAGCTGAGCCTGTATGAAGCTGTAGTCGGCCTGCTCGTCGGGGGCCTCCGTGCCGGGCTCGAGGTTGGTCCAGACCATCAGGCGGGCCCAGTCGCGGTTGTACAGCGTCGCCATGGTGAAGCCGGCGACCACGGCGTCCAGCGGGCGCTCGGACTGGGACATCTCGGCGCTGGTCTGCTGCCAGCGCTTGTTGATCTCGTTGTAGAGCCCTTCCTTGCCGCCGAAGTAGTACGAGATCAGCTGCTTGTTCACGCCGGCCCGGTCGGCGATGTCGCTGACCCGGGCCGCGGCGAAGCCCTTCGCACCGAACTCCGCCGTGGCGGCCTCGAGGATCCGCGCCTTGGTGCGCTCGGGATCCCGTTGCCGCTCGCCCGGGATGGGTGAGCGGCGCGGCGTGTGCGCGGTCATGGGGCCACCGTAGCCGATCTCCGCGGAATCACCTACCTGGTTGACTCAATCATATCAATGGTTGATAGTGGTTCTCGTCAACACCGGCAAGACGGGAGAGGTCAGATGTCCGAAGACCTTCGCGTAGCGATCATCGGCGGCGGCACCGGCGGGCTCTGCCTCGCTCAGGCCCTGAACCGGGCGGGTGTCCGGGTCGCGGTGTACGAGCGCAGCCGCACGCGCACCGAGCGCCTGCAGGGCTACCGCGTGCACATCAACCCGCACGGTGCCGCGGCGATGCACGAATGCCTCCCACCCGACCTGTGGCAGTCCTTTGTGGACACGACCGGCACCTCGGGCGGCAACTTCGGGTTCGTCACCGAACAGCTCGACGAGTTGCTGTTCCTCGACGAGGAGATGTTCACCGCAGAGGACCCCGACCCGGCCGCGTCGCATCACTCGGTCAGCCGGATCACCCTGCACCAGGTGCTCGCCGCCGCCCTGGACGGCGTCCTGCACTACGGCAAGGAGTTCGAGCGCTACGAACGTGCCGCCGACGGCACGGTCACCTGCTACTTCGCCGACGGCACCACCGCGACGGCCGACGTCCTCATCGGTGCCGACGGCGCCAACTCGCGGGTGCGCCGGCAGTTCCTCCCGCACGCCGAGCGGGTGGACACCGGTATCCGCAACATCGCCGGAAAGCTCCCGCTCACCGACGAGACCAGGACGTGGCTACCGGCAACGATCCAGCGCGGCCCGAAGTCGGTCATGCCGCCGAAGGGTTGCGGCTTCTTCAGCGCACCGCACGAGTTCGGCAACCGGCCCGGCGCCTCCGCGAACGGTATCGGCGGCAACGACGAGACCCTCGAGCACGACGCGGTGCTGTTCGAGAACACCACCAGCTACGTGATGTGGGCCCATGCCGCGGGTGAGGCCGGCTACCCGGCCGGCACCGACCTGTCCGCTCTGGACGGAGCGGCACTGCGGGACCTGGTCGGCCGCCTGATCGCGGACTGGCATCCGGGACTGCGCCGGATGGTGGCCGAATCGCCGGCCGAGTCGGTGACGCTGATCCCGATCCTCACCTCGGTGCCGGTGGAGCCGTGGCCGACCACGAACATCACGCTGCTCGGTGACGCCGTCCACAGCATGACGCCGTTCCGCGGCATCGGGGCCAACACGGCACTGCGCGACGCCCGCCTGCTGGCTCGCAACCTGATCGCCGTTACCAGGGGTGAGCGCGACCTGATCGACGCGATCGCCGACTTCGAGCAGCAGATGATCGACTACGGCTTCACGGCCGTGCGTCGCTCACTGCGTGACGCCCGCTCCTTCGTCTCGGAGAACTGGTTCGCCCGGTCGATGTTCAAGATCGTGCTGCGGTTCTTCTCGGCGGTACCTCCTCTCAAGCGCAAGGTCTTCAGCGACCAGGGCACCGAGTAGCCCTGGCGACTGGGGGTGGGTAGGTCCGGGCTCCGGGGATTCGCCCCGCCCCGGACCTACCCGCGCCGGCCGCTCAGTTGGTCAGGGCCAGAGCGAAGGGCAGAACCGCTCGGGCGCCGGCCTCGCGGAGTAGCTTGGCCGCCAAGGTCATCGTCCAGCCGGAGTCCACGAGGTCGTCGACGAGCAGCACCGGTCCGTCCACCTCGGACAGTCGAGCGGGTAGGTCCGCCTCCAGGTGCAGGGACTGCCACACCTGGTGCAGCCGCTGTGCGCTGTTGTGCCTGCGCTCCTCGGCGCGGCGGACCTCCAACCGGCCGAGCAGCGGGAGTCGCCCGACCGTGGCGATCCGCTCGCCCACGCTGGTCACCAGCCGGGGCCGGCGGGTGGAGCCGATGGTCACGACACCCGCTGGACGCTGTGCCCAGTTCCAGGTCGCCAGCACGGCGACGCAGGCTTGGAACACGTCATCGGACGCCGGGCTGTCCACTGTGGACGCGAACAGCTCGCGTAACCGGTTACCCCAGCCGATGTCGGTCAGCCGGCCCACCGCGCGGCCGGGCTCGGCGACCTCGTCCGCGGTGATCTTGCCGGTCAGCGGCACACCCAAGGTAGCCATGTTGGCGGGCCACTGACGCCGCGGATCGAGGTCGACGCCCGGTCTGCCTAACCGCTCGCCGGCGGCGACCACCTCCCCTTCGGCGATCTCAGTGGTCCACGCCCGGCCCGTGCAGTTGTCGCAGCGTCCGCACGGCGCCGCGTGCGGATCGTCGAGCTGCCGCAGGATGAACTCCATCCGGCACGCGGTGGTGTCCTGGTACTCCAGCACCGCTTGCTGCTCGGCCTTCCGGGCGGCGGCGATGTGCTCGTACCGCTCGGCGTCGTAGCTCCACGGTTGACCGTTGGCCACCCAGCCGCCGCGTATCCGGCGCACCGCCCCGTCCACGTCGAGCACTTTGAGCACCATCTCGAGCCGGCTGCGGGACAGATCCACGAGCGGTTCGATCGCGGCCAGCGACATCGGCCGCCCGGCATCGGTCAGCACCGCGAGCACCTGACGCACCACCCGCTCCGGCGGAAACGCCAGCGAGGCGAAGTAGCTCCATATCGCCCGGTCCTCGGTGCCCGGCAACAGCAGCACCTCGGCCCGCTCGACCGCCCGCCCGGCCCGGCCGATCTGCTGGTAGTAGGCGATCGGCGACGGTGGGGCGCCGAGATGGATCACGAAGCCGAGATCCGGCTTGTCGAAACCCATGCCCAGCGCGGACGTGGCCACCAGTGCCTTGACCCGGTTGGCCAGCAGGTCCTGCTCCGCCCGCTCCCGCTCGGCCGGGTCGGTCTTCCCGGTGTACGAGCGAACCTCGACGCCGTGGTCGCGCAGGAACGAGGCGACGTCCTGGGCGCCACTGACGGTGAGCGTGTAGATGATGCCCGAGCCAGGCAGTTCGTTGATCCGCTCCGCCAGCCAGGCGAGCCGGGCCGGCACCGTCGGCAGCCTGACCACGGCCAGCCGCAGGCTCTCCCGGTCCAGCGCACCGCGCAGCACCAGCGCGTCCCGCGCGTCGTGTCCGCCGATGCCGAGCTGGTCGGCCACGTCGCGCACCACCCGGTCGTTGGCGGTGGCCGTGGTGGCCAGCACCGGGACGCCGTTCGGCAGCTCCGCGAGCAGCGTGCGCAGCCGGCGGTAGTCCGGCCGGAAGTCGTGGCCCCAGTCGGAGATGCAGTGCGCCTCGTCGACCACCAGCAGCCCGGCCGACGCGGTCAGCTCGGGCAGCACCGAGTCGCGGAAATCGGGATTGTTGAGCCGTTCCGGACTGACCAGCAGCACGTCGACCTTGCCCTCCAGCACGGCATGCTTGACGTCCTGCCACTCCTCGACGTTGGCCGAGTTGATCGACACGGCGTGCACCCCGGCCCGGCCGGCCGCCTCGATCTGGTTGCGCATCAAGGCAAGCAGCGGCGAGACGATGACCGTCGGCCCCTCACCGAGCTCCCGTAAGAGGGCCGTGGCCACGAAGTACACGGCCGACTTGCCCCATCCGGTCCGCTGGACCACGAGGGCCCGGCGCCGGTCGGCCACCAGCGCCCGGATGGCCGTCCACTGGTCCTCGCGCAGGATGGCGCCGTCGCCGGCCAGGGCGCGGAGCCGTTGCTCGGCTGAGTCACGGAGTGCTTGCTCGTCCACGGGCTCCACCCTGACCGACGGGACCGACAACCCGCCAGCGACAGGCCGGACGAATGGTCCATTCGTCCGAAGTCGTGGGCCCGAGCCTCTCGCCAAAATTCCTTTCCGGTCTCGCGTCATGGCCGCGCGCCCACCCTGTCTCAGGTGTGCGGAGCTCCGCAGGGGAGTGGTCCGCGGCCGGCGGGAACCCCAGCCCTGCCGGCGGTTCCCTCAGTGACGTGTGGGCGGTGTCTCGTCCCGGGAGGCACCGCCCACACCTGTGCCCGCCGTACGCTGGTCAGGCTATGGCTGAGCGGTCGCAGAGCAAGCGCATCGGGATCATGGGCGGGACGTTCGACCCGATCCATCACGGCCACCTGGTCGCGGCCAGCGAGGTGCAGGCCAGGTTCGACCTGGACGAAGTGATCTTCGTGCCGACCGGCCAGCCGTGGCAGAAGACCCACCAGGACGTGAGCCCCGCCGAGGACCGCTACCTGATGACCGTGATCGCCACCGCGTCCAACCCCCGCTTCTCGGTGAGCCGGGTGGACATCGACCGCGGCGGCGTCACCTACACCATCGACACGCTGCGTGAGCTGCACCTGCTGCACCGCGCCGCCCAGCTGTTCTTCATCACCGGCGCCGACGCGCTCGAGCAGATCCTCACCTGGCGCGCGGTGGACGAGTTGTTCGACCTGGCCCACTTCGTCGGCGTGACCCGGCCCGGCTACGACCTCAACGACCACCACCTGCCCACCGGCTCGGTGAGCCTGATCGAGGTCCCCGCCATGGCCATCTCCTCCACCGCCTGCCGCGCCCGGGTCGCCGCCGGCGAGCCGGTCTGGTACCTCGTCCCCGACGGCGTCGTCCAGTACATCTCGAAGACCCACCTCTACTCCGGTCGGTAAATCCACGGGCTGTCACCGGTACTCTCGAAGGGCTCGATGGGCGCGAACATGAGGGAGTGACGTGGCGGCTACGCACGACGCACGCAGGCTGGCATTGGTGGCCGCCAACGCGGCGGCGGACAAGAAGGCCAGCGATGTGATCGTGCTGGACGTCTCCGAACAGCTCGTGATCACCGACTGCTTCGTGATCGCGTCGGCACCCAATGAGCGGCAGGTCGGCGCCATCGTGGACAGCGTCGAGGAGAAGATGCGCGACGCCGGCACCAAGCCGGTGCGCCGGGAGGGCGCCCGCGAGGGCCGCTGGGTGCTGCTCGACTTCGTGGACGTCGTGGTGCACGTCCAGCACTCCGAGGAGCGGGCGTTCTACGCGCTGGAGCGGCTGTGGAAGGACTGCCCGCGCATCGCGTTCGACCCGCTCGCCGGTGCGGAGGGCGGCGGCGCGTCGTGAGCGAGCTTGCGAGCGAGCCATTAGGCACTGCTCTGTCACCGAGCTTGCGAGGAGACGGAGCAGCCATCACCGAGCTTGCGAGGTGGATGGCGTGACATTGCGCCGGCTCGTGCTGTGGCGGCACGGCGAGACCGACTACAACGCGACCGGGCGCATGCAGGGTCAGCTTGATTCGATGCTCACCCAGGTCGGCCGCAACCAGGCCCGGTTCGCGGTTCCGGTGCTCGCCCGGTTCGCGCCGGACGTCGTGGTCTCCTCGGACCTGCGCCGGGCCACGGACACGGCCACCGTGTTCACCACGGCCACCGGCGTCCCGCTGCGCATCGACAAGCGGTTACGGGAGACCAACCTGGGCATTTGGCAGGGTCTGACCTCCGCCGACGTCGACGAGCAGTGGCCGGGCAGCCGCCGGCTCTGGCAGACCGACCCGACCTGGTCGCCGCCGGGCGGGGAGTCCCGGGTCGAGGTCGCGGCCCGGGCCTACGAGGTCGTGGCCGACCTCGACCAGGCGGCGGCCGAGATGGAGACCACGCTGGTCTGCGCGCACGGCGGTTTGATCACCGCGCTCACCGGTCACCTGCTGGAGCTGCCGGTGACCGCGTGGGCCAAGCTCGGCGGCATCGGCAACTGCCATTGGACCGTGCTCGAGCGCCGGACGACCAGTGGGCTCGCCTGGCGCCTCATCGAGTACAACGCCGGGATCACCGGCTAAATTAGCTGGCCATGGCACCAACGGTGTTGTTGTTCGGGGACTCGCTGAGCTTCCACGGGCCGGACGGGCCGCGCTCGGCGGACGACCCGCGGCTGTGGCCGAACGTGGCCGCCCACGCGCTGGGTGGCCGGGCCGAGCTCGTCGCCGGGTTCGGCTGGACCGCCCGGGACGCGTACTGGGCGCTGACCGGCGATCCCCGGGTGTGGTCGCTGCTGCCGCGGGCGGACGTGCTGGTGCTGGCGGTGGGCAGCATGGACACCATGCCCTCGCCGCTGCCCACCTACCTGCGGGAGGGCATCCGGTACCTGCGGCCGGACCCGGTCCGGCGCTGGGCCCGGCGCGGCTACCTCAGCGCGCAGCCGTGGCTGGCCAGGGTCACCCGGGGTAGGCCGGCGGCGCTGCCGGCCACGCTGACCGTGCGGTACCTGGACAAGATCCTGGTGGCGATCCGGGCCTTGCGGCCCGAGCTGCCGGCGGTCGGCGTGCTGCCGCCGGTGCACCGGGCGCGCTCCTACGGCTTCGTGCACACCGCGCGGGACGGCGCCACGGCCGCCGTGCGGGACTGGGGTGCGCGTGCCGGGGTGCCGTTGCTCGACCTTGCCGCGCTCACCGGGGAGCACGTGCTCGGCGGTTACGGCAACCCGGACGGCATGCACTGGGGCTGGGAGGCTCACCGGATCGTGGGAGATGCGCTCGCCGACACCATGCGTACGCTGCTGAAATCCGGAAGCCACCCGTAGGCTCACCGTTCGTGTCCGTCGCCGTCGTCACCGACTCCACCGCCCACCTGCCGGAGGGATTCGCCGAGCGGCACGCGGTGCGGGTGGTGCCGCTGCGGGTGCTGATCGACGGGCGGGCCGTGCTGGACGGGGTCGACATCGGGCCGGCCGAGCTGGCCGCCGCGTTCGCCGGGCGGCACGAGGTGACCACGTCGCGGGCCAACCCCGACGAGTTTCTGGCCGTGTACCGCGAGTTGCTGGCCGCGGGCGCGAGCGGGGTGGTCTCGGTGCATCTGTCCCGGGAGCTGTCCGGGACGTGGGAGTCGGCCCGGCTGGCGGCCGAGGAGGTCGGGCCGGATCGGGTGCGGGTGGTGGACTCGCGGACGACGGTCATGGGGCTGGGGTTCGCCGCGCTGCGGGCGGCGGCCGCGGCGGCGGGCGGCTCAGCGGTGGACGAGGTGGAGCGGGTCGCGGTCCGGGCGGCGGCCGGGACCCGGACGTTCTTCGCGCTGGAGACGCTGGAATACCTGCGCCGCGGCGGCCGGATCGGGGCCGGGGCGGCGCTGCTGGGCACCGCCCTCGCGGTGAAACCCGTGCTGCACGTGGAGAACGGGCGGATCGTGCCGCTGGAGAAGGTGCGCACCACCGGGCGGGCGGTGGCCCGGCTGGTGGAGCTCGCGGTGGTGGCGGCGGGGGACGATCCGGTGCGGCTCGGCGTTCATCACCTGGCTGCGCCCGGGCGGGCGGCCGAGTTGGCCACGCGGTTGGACGAGCGGGTGCCCGGGTCGGCCGGGTGCCTGGTCTCCGAGGTGGGAGCCGTGATCGGGGCGCATACCGGGCCGGGCATGCTCGGCGTGGTGATCTGTCCGGAGGCAAACGGTCGATGATGCCAGCGGGGTCCGACAGTTCCGGGTGCCGGCGGGCCGGTTCGCGGGTGGTTGTCCACATGCGAGCCCGCTGTCCACAGCGGACCGGTCGGCGGCCGGGTGCCGGGGGTGCGCGGGCCTAGCGTCGGCGGCGTGCACTTCACGACCGCGCGACGGGATCGCGACACACAGGTGGGGGATCGGCTGGCCCTGCTGGCCCTGCGGGCGGGCGCCGACCAGGCCGACCGGGTGGACGAGCTGCCCGCCGACCAGGAGTGGATCGATGCCTCGCTGCCGGACCCGGCGCGGCCGGAGCCTTCCGCCGGTCCGTGGTGGCGCGGCGGGAGCGCGGGGCGGCTGGTGGAGCGCTGGCTGCCCGGCGGTGTGCTGCCGGGTCGCCGCCGGTTGCCGATCGTGCTGCTTGTCGTGCTCGTCGTCGGGGTGGCTGTTGCCGGCGGCGTCGTCCTGTCTTCCGGCGCCGCGCCCGAGCCGCCGCCGGACCTGCCGGCTGCCCGGGCCTCGCCCGGCCCGGAGCCGAGCACACCCGGCGGGTCGATCGTGGTCAGCGTGGTCGGTCGCGTCGTGCGTCCGGGCCTGGTCACGCTCGCGGAGGGGGCGCGCGTCGCCGACGCGCTGCGTGCGGCGGGTGGCCCGGAGCCGGGCGTCGACGTGAGTGGGCTCAACATCGCCCGGCGGGTCGGCGATGGCGAGCAGATCGCCGTGGGCGTTCCGGTACCCCCGGCCGCCGCGCCGGGCCCGGCCGCCGGCATCCCGGGCAAGATCGATCTCAACGCGGCCTCGGCGGCGCAGCTGGACACCGTGCCGGGCGTCGGCTCGGTGACCGCCCAGCGGATCGTCGACTGGCGCACCCGCCACGGCCGGTTCACCCGCGTCGAGCAGCTCCGGGAGATCGACGGCATCGGCCCGACCCGCTTCACCCGGTTGAAAGACCTGGTGATGGTCGGATGATCGTCAGGTCTGGGCCGGCGGGTTGGGCGGACTGGCGGTTGGTTCCGGCGGCGTTCGTGGTGTGGCTGGCGACCTTGCTCGGGCTGCTGGTGGTGTGGTGGCTGGCGATCGTCGTCGGTGCCGGTGCGGGCGTCGCCGGGCTCGCGGTGCTGGTCGGGATGCGTGGCGAAGGTCGGTCGGCATGGTGGCCGCGGGCCGGGGTCGGCGTGTCGCTGGTGCTCTGCGGCGTCGCGGTGGCCGTGCCGACCGCGGTGCGGCTGCACGGGGCGGTCACGGATGCGCTTCGGCCGCTGGCCGGCCAGGGCGCGTTCGGGGCGTTCCGGGTGGCTGTCACGGAGCGGCCGAAGCCGGTGGTGTCGGCCGGGTTCGGTGGGCGGCCGGGCGGGGTGCAGGCGGTCGTGCTGCCTGCCCGGGTACGGCACGCGGTGGTGGCCGGGCGGCCGGTGGCGACCAGCGGTGCGGTGCTGCTGGTCGCTCCGGTGGACGGGTGGTCGCGGTTGCTGCCCGGGCAGGAGGTCGATCTTGAGGCGGAGCTGGCCCCGGCGCGGTCGGGCGGGATGACCGTCGCGGTGCTGCGGGTGCGCGGTCCGCCCGGCGCGGCGGATGGGGCAGTTTGCTGGCAACGCGTGGCGCAGGTGCTGCGGTCGGGGCTGCGGGCGGCCTCCGCGGTGCTGGATCCGGAGCCGGCGGGCCTGGTGCCGGCGCTGGTCGTCGGTGACACCGACGGCGTGTCCCGGCACGTGCAGGAGCAGTTCCGGGTGGCCGGGATGGCGCATCTGCTGGCGGTCAGCGGGGCCAACCTCGCGATCGTCTGCGTCGCGGTGTTGCTGCTGTTGCGGGCGCTGCGGGTGGGTCCGCGCGGCTCGGCAGCGGGAGCCATGCTGGCGCTGGCCGGGTTCGTGGTGCTGGCCGGGCCGGAGCCGAGCGTGCTGCGGGCGGGTGTGATGGGCGCGGTCGGCTTGCTGGCGCTGGCCATCGGGCGGCAGCGGGCGGCACTTCCGGCGCTGTCGACCGCGGTCGTGCTGCTGGTGCTGCACGACCCGGGCATGGCGGTGAACCTCGGTTTCGCCCTGTCGGTGGTGGCCACCGGCGGGCTGGTGCTGCTGGCACCGCGGTGGGCCGATGCGCTCGCGGCCCGGGGTGTTCCGCGGGGCCTCGCCCAGGCGCTGGCGATGCCGGCGGCCGCGCACGTGGTGACCGCACCGGTAGTGGCGGGCATGGCCGGCCAGGTGAGCATGATCGCGGTGCTGGCGAACCTGGTGGCCGCCCCGGTCGTGGCGCCGGCGACCGTGTTCGGTGTGCTCGCGGCCGTGCTGGGCCCGGTCGCGCCGTGGGCGTCGCGGCTGCTGGTCCGGCTGGCCGGGCCGGAGGTGCACTGGCTGATCATCGTGGCCCGGCAGGCCTCCCGGGTGCCGGGCGCGGTGCTCGACTGGCCGGCCGGCTGGTGGGGCGGCCTGCTGCTGCTCGTGATCGCGGTGGTGCTGCTGGCCGTGCTGCGGCACCGGCGTGGTCGCGTGCTCGTCGGAATCGGCCTGACCGTGCTGCTGATCGTCGTCGTCCCGGTGCGGGTGATCGCGCCGGGCTGGCCGCCGGCCGGCTGGGCGATGGTGGCCTGCGATGTCGGCCAGGCGGACGCAACACATTGGCACTGATCGGGTTGAGTGGTTGCGTGGGGCGCCTGGGCTGGAGTGGGGTCTTCTTGCGGATGTGCTCGGCCGGGGTTGGTGACGGTGTGGGGGTCTTTGTGGGTATTGGTTATCGGAGGCCGTGGCCTGCTGCTAGGTGGGGTTTTTGGGCGAGGAGGGTTTCTAGCCTGCTGTCGGGCCAGAGCTCGATGTGGGGAGCGGAGCCTGTGTCGTTGTGCTTCTCGGTCCAGCTCACGGCGTCGGCGGTGAAGCGGCCGGTGGTCGCGATGATGAGGCCGCGGATCAGCGGTGGTTCCCACAGTTTCACTGCGGCAAGGGTGTCAGCGACTTCGGTAAGGCCGACTGATCGTTTGAGCCAGTGTTTGGCCTGGACGATGACCCGTTCGTTGCGGACGCCGCCGGTGCTGTCGCGGAGGACGCGGTCTAGGGAGAGATCGCGGCCGCGGTCGGGGGCTCGGGTCTGCATGAGCCATTGCACGTTGGTGTGTTCGGGAAAGCTCCGGAGCAGGTCGTAGAGGAGGCGCTCGAAGGCGGCGTCGTCGAGGCGGTCCCACGGTAGGCCGGTGGTGGCCGTTCCGGTGAGGTGGCCGGCGGCGGCTCGGCCGAGGTCGATGGTGGGGACGGGGAGCGGGTCGGTGTCGGATAGTGCGCCGGCCTCGACATCGGTACGGACGCTGGGCCAGTCCATTTCGGCGATGTCGTGCCAGTCGTGTCCCTGCCCGAAGTGCAGGTGGCGGTGGAGGTCATTCCAGCGGCCTCGACGTTGGGCGGTGTCCCCGAGCAGCCGCTCGATTTCGTCGACGGCGGCGGCGACGTGTTCGACGTCCGGGTCTTCTAGCCGCTGTTGGGAGTCGCGGGGCACGCCAGCGAGCAGACGCGGCAGCGCGGTGTCGATGGCTGAGGTGAGGTGGTGGAGCCGTTCGCGGGGCGGCTCGGCGCCGGGCACGGTTGAGCCGGTATCGGTATCGGTATTCGGCCAGGTCCTTGGCGGGCTGTTCGCCGGCCTCGTAGGCCCCGGTCGGGAGCTCGTCGATCTCCAGGTAGTCGATGAACATCTGCCCGATGTGGTCGATATCGGGCAGATCGCCGGTGATGGTCCACCCGTCAATCTCGGGTAGACCGGCCAGGAGGTCCGTCCAGGCGCGCCGAAGGTCGTCGTACTCGGGGTGAGAG
>NZ_DASYTH010000135.1:0-3810 GCF_036002505.1 Actinophytocola sp.
CGCGAGTAGCCGCCGCGCCGGGAGTCCCGCCCGATCCCGGCGAGATCGTCGAGGCCGCTCACACCATCGCCCACCAATCCTGGGCCGACTTGTCGCGGGAAGTTCCCACGACAGGACGCACTTGTCGCGGGAAGTACCCGCGACAAGTCGAGTACCCGAGGCCGCTCATGGCGCGACCGGAATGGCGAGGCCGCGGTCCGCGGCGACCCCGCGGGCCTGCTCGTAGCCGGCGTCGACATGCCGCAGCACGCCCATGGCCGGGTCGTTGGTGAGCACCCGGTCGATCTTCGCGGCGGCCAGCTCGGTGCCGTCGGCCACGGTGACCTGCCCGGCGTGGATCGACCGGCCGATGCCGACCCCGCCGCCGTGGTGGATCGACACCCAGCTCGCCCCGGACGCCGTGTTCACCAGCGCGTTGAGCAGCGGCCAGTCGGCGATCGCGTCCGAGCCGTCGGCCATCGCCTCGGTCTCCCGGTACGGCGAGGCCACCGACCCGCAGTCCAGGTGATCACGCCCGATCACCACCGGCGCCGCGATCTCGCCCCGCGCCACCAGCTCGTTGAACCGCACCCCGGCCAGGTTCCGCTCGCCGTAGCCGAGCCAGCAGATCCGCGCCGGAAGCCCTTGGAACGCAACGCGTTCCCCGGCCAGCCGGATCCAGCGGGCCAGCGACTCGTTCTCCGGGAACAGCTCCAGGATCGCCCGGTCGGTCACCGCGATGTCCTGGGGATCACCGGACAGCGCCGCCCACCGGAACGGACCCTTGCCCTCGCAGAACAGCGGCCGGATGTAGGCGGGCACGAAGCCGGGGAAGTCGAACGCCCGCTCGCATCCGCCGAGCTTGGCCTCGCCGCGGATCGAGTTGCCGTAGTCGAACACCTCGGCGCCGGCGTCCAGGAAGCCGACCATGGCGTCCACATGCTCGGCCATCGAGTCGCGCGCGCGGTCGGTGAACTCGTCCGGCTTCTTCCGCGCGTAGTCGTCCCAGTCCTCAAGGGACACTCCTTTGGGCAGGTATGCCAACGGATCGTGCGCGGAGGTCTGGTCGGTGACCACGTCCACGGCCACCCCGCGGCGCAGGATCTCCGGCACCACCTCGGCGGCGTTCCCGATCACCGCGACGGACAGCGGCCGGCCGGCGCGTTTCGCCTCCTCCGCCCGGGAGATCGCGTCGTCAAGATCGTCGGCGATCTCGTCCAGGTAGCGGGTTTCCACCCGGCGCCGTGCCCGCTCCGGATCGACCTCCACGCACAGCGCCACCCCCTCGTTCATCGTGATCGCCAAGGGTTGGGCCCCACCCATGCCGCCCAGCCCGGCGGTCAGCGTCAAGGTGCCACGCAGGGAGCCGCCGAACCGCTTCCGCGCCACCGCCGCGAACGTCTCATAGGTTCCCTGCAGAATCCCTTGCGTGCCAATGTAGATCCAGGAGCCGGCGGTCATCTGCCCGTACATGGTGAGGCCCAGCCCCTCCAGCCGGCGGAACTCCGGCCAGGTCGCCCAGTCCCCCACCAGGTTCGAGTTCGCAATCAGCACCCGCGGCGCCCACTCGTGCGTCCGCAGCACGCCGACCGGTTTCCCGGACTGCACCAGCAGCGTCTCGTCCTCGTTCAACGAGGTCAGCTCCCGGGTGATCGCCTCGAAGCTCGCCCAGTTCCGCGCGGCCTTCCCCGTGCCGCCGTACACGACGAGGTCGTCCGGCCGCTCGGCCACCTCGGGGTCGAGGTTGTTGTGGAACATCCGCAGCGCGGCCTCGGTCGGCCAGCTCTTCGCGGTTCGCGTGGTGCCCCGGGCGGCGCGCACGGGTCGGGGTCCTGGGGTCGTCATGGCAGATCTCCTTGGCGGATCAGGTCTTCCGCGGCTTCGATGTCGGGCGCGAGATGCCGGTCCGGGCCCGGCCCGGGAACGCGCTTCCGCAGCGCGGCGACCACGGCTCCGGTGGTGGGGGCCGGTTGCAGCGGTGCCCGAAGGTCCAGCGCGCGAGCGGCGGTGAGCAGCTCGATGGCGAGCACGGTGGTGAGGCCGTCCACCGCGCGGCGGAGCTTGCGGGCCGCGGACCAGCCCATCGAGACGTGGTCCTCCTGCATGGCCGAGCTCGGGATGGAGTCCACGCTTGCCGGCACCGCAAGGCGTTTGAGCTCGGAGACGATCCCGGCCTGGGTGTACTGGGCGATCATGTGCCCGGAGTCGACGCCGGGGTCCTCGGCCAGGAATGGCGGCAGCCCGTGCGAGCGGGCCACGTCGAGCATCCGGTCGGTGCGCCGCTCGGCCATGCTCGCCACGTCCGCCACCGGGATGGCCAGGAAGTCGAGCTGGTAGGCCACCGGCGCGCCGTGGAAGTTGCCGTTCGACTCGACCCGCCCGTCCGCCAGCACCACCGGGTTGTCGATGGCCGCGGCCAGTTCCCGGTCGGCCACCGCCTCGGCGGCGGCCAGCACGTCCCGCGCCGCCCCATGTACTTGGGGCGCACACCGCAGCGAGTACGCGTCCTGCACCCGGTTGCAGTCCGGCCCGCGGTGGCTGGCCACGATCGGCGAGTCGGCGAGGAACGTCGCCATCCGCGCGGCCGACACCGCCTGCCCCGGGTGCGGGCGCAGTTTCTGCAGGTCGTCGGCGAACACCCGGTCCGTGCCGAGCAACGCCTCCACGCTCATCGCCGCGGTCAGGTCGGCGACGTCCAGCAGCCGGTGCAGGTCGTGCAGCGCCAGCACCAGCATGCCGAGCATCCCGTCGGTGCCGTTGATCAGCGCCAACCCCTCCTTCTCGGCCAGGCTCACCCGGTCGATCCCCGCCTCCAGCAACACGTCCCCCGCCGGCCGCCGCGCCCCCTCGGCGTCGAACACCTCACCCTCCCCCATCAGCGCGAGCGCCACCGCCGCCAGCGGCGCAAGATCGCCCGAGCACCCCAACGAGCCGTACTCCGGCACCACCGGCACGATCCCCGCGTTCAGCAACGCCGCCAGCGACTCCACAGTGGACGGTCGCACCCCGGTGTGTCCACTGGCCAGCGTCCGCAGCCGCAACAGCATCAGGGCCCGCACCACCTCCACCTCCACCGCCGGCCCCGCCCCCGCCGCATGCGACCGGATCAACGACCGCTGCAACGCCGCCCGCCGATCCGGCGGAATGTGCCGGGTCGCCAACGCCCCGAACCCGGTCGACACCCCATACGTCGGCTGTTCCCCCCGCGCCAACTCCTCGATATGCGCCCGCGACTTCGCCACCACATCCAGCGCCGCCTCGGCCACCTCGACGCTCACCCCATCCCGGGCAACCGCCACCACCTGCTCACGGCTCAACACCCCGCCGTCGAGAACCACGACATCCATCCCCCCATCCCAGCGCGCTCACCCGAGTCACACGACCTGAGGTGGCCCAACAGTGTCTGGAATCCCAGACGTTGACAATGCCAGCACAGCTGACCACACTCGGTTACGTGCTTGTGGCCCTGGTCACAATTGGCGTCCTGCTCATCGTGTTCGGCGGCCTCGTGCTGCTCCGGTTCCCCGACCGGCCAGGCGGACAGATCGAGTTCCACGGAGCGAAGATCAACTCGGCCGGAGCCGGGCTGCCGCTGATCGTGCTCGGCCTCACCGCCGTGGTACTCGCGGCGCTGAGCGGCGGCACGCAACCGCAGCCGACCGCAGCCGGGCCGACCACGATTCCGGCCGGCGCCAGCACCGACCAACGGGTCACCACCACGACGCCGACGCCGGCCCGGGAGGTCACGACCACGGTGGCGCCACCATCGTCGGCATCATGCATCAACGAGCACCTCGACAAGGAGCCAGCCGTACCGGAGCATCTACGGAC
>NZ_DASYTH010000136.1:0-10450 GCF_036002505.1 Actinophytocola sp.
ATCGCCGCCTGGCGCCTGGGCGCCGGCCGCGCCCGCAAAGAAGACCCCGTCCAACCCGCCGCCGGCATCCTCCTACACGCCAAACCCGGCGACCAGGTCGAAGCCGGCGCACCCCTCCTAGAACTCCACACCAACACCCCCGAAGCCGTCCCGGGAGCCCTCGGCGCACTCGAAGGCGCCTACCAGATCGCCGACGAAGCTCCCTTGCGGGTTCTCGTCCTTGAAAAGGTGCGGAATTCCTGATTGATCCTTTGCGTGGAAGTTCACCTTCTATCGCACCGAGGTAATGATCAAATTCACTCCGGAATCGGGATGGTAATTCCAGGTTGCCGTATAGCCGTCCCACGACGCGGACTGCATACCGTCCAGCGCTCGAGTCATGGTGAGCCGGCCGCGCACGGACTCCGGCATCTTGGTGTGGTCAAGCGCGCATTCGATGTCGGTCCAGCTCAGCCCGCTGGCATTCTCTTTACCCTCACCGTCAAGGGTGAGGGTGCGGCCGGCGTCGCCAATTACCGCATGAGAAGACGACAATCCGCAGGCCTGCCGGACGCTCTCCAGTCCCAGGTTTTCCTGCACAGAGCTGCCGGAGTCGCCGCGGTTTCCGGTGAGAACTACAACAACCAGCACTGCGATTCCTGAAACCACGCCGACCGAGATCACCAGCCACGGCCACCTGCTTCGCTTCTTCAGTGGTGCCTGCTGAGGCAGGTTGGGCTGCCAACTGGCATAAGGCTCGTTGGTCTGCGGATAAGTCATGCCGGCTTCCCAATCTACATTTCTCACACCGTGGCTATGCGGTCCGCTTTTATGGTGCGACCACCCCTACTTCGCGTTCATGCTCCGCGACGTTACATCGTCGCGGCAAAGAGAAAGGCGCCCCGAGTGGCTCGGGGCGCCCTTGGTGAGTTGGGTTGAGTCAGGCGTCGGCGTTGAGGTCGGCGTCGTCGGCGCCTTCTTCGGTGCGGGTGCCCTTGGGTTTGGTGTTGCGGCGGCGGCTCTGCCTGGGGAGGGTGGCCGGCGGGCGAGGTGGGGGGGCGCCGCCGCCCATCATGAGCTCCGCGAAGGTGGCCATGGCTTCGTCCAGGTGGCCGCCGATCTTGCGGACGGAGTCCTCGTTGGACTTGTGGACGAGGCTTGCCACAGAGTCGGAGTCGGGTTGTTTGGCGAGGGTGCCTTCGACCTTGGAGATGGCTTTGTCGATGTTGCCGCCGAGGTCGGACAGGCGCGCCGTGAAGCCGTCTTCGACGGTGTCCAGGCGGGTGGTGAGCTCGTCCAGGCGGCCGGTGACCTGTTCCAACCTCTTGGCGAGGGCTTCGAGGCGTTCGGTGCCGTCGACGGTGCTGCGGGTGTCGTCGATCGCATCGGTGAGGGCGCGCTGCGATTCGTCGATCTTGGTGCGGAGGGAGTCGGTGGATTCGCCGACGGAGCGTTGGACCAGCTCGCGGACGTTGTCGAGTTTGCCCTGGGTCGCGTCGTTGGCCTCGTCGACCCGGGCGCGGAGGGTGGTTTCGGACTGCTCGATGCGCTCGCGGACGGGGCCGTGGACAGCGCTCGGCAGGAGGTCGAGCTTGCCGTCCTGCTTGTCGAGGTGGCCGTCGAGCTCGTTGAGGCGGCGGTGGATGTTGGACAGCTTGTCCTCGAGGCCGTCCATACGGCCGGCGACGCCTTCGAAGCGGCCCGTCACGCCGTCCAGGCGCCCGTCGAGCTGGGCGAAGGGGGTGGCGAGCTTGTCCACGATGGCCTCGACGGCCCGGCCGAGGGCGGCGATGGCGCCGTCCTGCGCGTCGAGCTTGGCGAGCGCGGCGTCGAGGCGCTCGGCGACCGCGTTGACCTCCGTCCGGTCGGCCATCTCGGACAGGCGCTTGCGCACCGAGCCGATGGACTCCAACGGGGAGAGCCGGGCGTGGATCTCGTCGAGGGCGTCGAATATCTGCTGCTGTTCGCTCTCACGGATCTCGGCCGCGCGCACGAGCATGTTGCGCATCCGGTCGAACGACACCGTGGAGTTGTTGTTCTCGTTCACGGAGCTGGCCTTCGTCCTGGGGAGGGGGAGAGTCAACGCAGGGGAGCCTAGCCACTCCCAGAATGCGTCCATACACCACCCGTTAGTTCGTTGCTGGTCCGCACGGAGCCAATTGGGCCGTTTGGATGATGACCTGACGACGAACGTCGGAGTCTCGGGACACCATACGTGGTCGGGTGGTTACACGAACAGGTGATCGCCGGGTGCCGGGTACCGTTGCTCCATGGTGACGAAGAACCCCGTGCCGGTGACGCCGGAGGCCGTGCGGACCGCTCCCAAGGTGTTACTACACGATCACCTGGACGGGGGCCTGCGCCCACAGACCGTGGTCGAGCTTGCCGAGGACAGCGGGTACGCCGACCTGCCGACCACGGACGCCGGCGCGCTGGGTGTGTGGTTCCGCGAGGCGGCGGACTCCGGCTCGCTGGTCAGGTACCTGGAGACGTTCGCACACACCGTCGGTGTCATGCAGAACGAAGATGCGCTCGTGCGAGTGGCCGCGGAGTGCGCCGAGGACCTGGCCGCGGACGGCGTGGTCTACGCAGAGGTGCGGTACGCCCCGGAGTTGTGCAGCGAACGGGGGCTTCGTCTTGACGCGATCGTGGAGGCGGTCCAGGAGGGCTTCCGGGTGGGCACGCGGCGGGCTGCCGGGGCCGGCCGGCCGATCCGGATCGGCACGGTGCTGTGCGCGATGCGGCAGAACGCGCGCTCGGCGGAGATCGCCGAACTGGCCGTGCGCTACCGGGACTCCGGCGTGGTCGGGTTCGACATCGCCGGGCCGGAGGCGGGTTTCCCGCCGACCAGGAACCTGGACGCGTTCGAGTACCTGCGCCAGCAGAACGCGCACTTCACCATCCACGCCGGCGAGGCGTTCGGGCTGCCCTCGATCTGGGAGGCGATCCAGCACTGCGGCGCCGAGCGGCTCGGCCACGGGGTGCGGATCGTCGACGACATCAAGGTGGCTGAGGACGGCAGCATCCACCTGGGCCGGCTGGCGAGCTACGTGCGCGACCGCCGCATCCCGCTGGAGATGTGCCCGACGTCCAACCTGCAGACCGGGGCCGCCGACTCGATCGAGAACCACCCGATCGGATTGCTGACGAAGCTCCGCTTCCGGGTAACTGTCAACACCGACAACCGGTTGATGAGCGGATGCACCGTATCGAGTGAGATGTCCGCCCTCGTCGACGCGTTCGGCTACGACTGGGCCGACCTGCGCTGGTTCACCATCAACGCGATGAAGTCCGCCTTCATCGGTTTCGACGAGCGCCTCGACATCATCAACAACGTGATCAAGCCCGGGTACGTGGCGCTGATCGGCGACTGAGCGGCGGACGCCGCCCGCCCTGCTCGGGCGGCGGCCACCCTGTTACCCCGGTCAACCGGTGGGCCATACGGTATACAGTATAACGCCTTGGCCGGACCAAGCTGAGGAATGCGGGTTACTTGGCCGCGGTGCGCCGGCGGCGGGCGACCGGGGCGGGCGCCGGGGTGGCGTCACGGAGGCTGAGATAGGTCTGCCGGGTGCGCTCGGTGTGCTCGCGCATGATTCTGGCCGCGGTCTCGGTGTCGCCCTTTTCGATGGCGTTGATCAGCTTGGTGTGTTCCTGCCAGGACCGTTTGCCGCGGGTGCGGGCGACCGGGGTGTAGTACCAGCGGACCCGGCGGTCGACCTGCGAGGCGAAATCGAGCAGCACCTGGTTGCCGGACAATTCGGTGACGCAGCGGTGCAGGGCGGCGTTGGCGGTGACCATGCCGTCGGTGTCGTCGGCTTCCATGGCCTCGATGCCCTGGCGGCAGATCTCCCGGAGCCGTGCCACGCCGTCCGGCCCGGCGTGCAGGGCGGCCAGGCGGGCGGATTCGGCCTCCAGCAACGCCCGCACGGCCAGCAACTGGTCGGCCTCCTCGTGCGTGGGGGCGTGCACGAACGCGCCGTATCCGGGCCGCAGGTCCACCCAGCCTTCGTTGCTCAGCCACTGCAACGCTTCGCGGACCGGTTGCCGGGAAACTCCGAGGATCTCGGCCAGCTCGCTTTCCACGAGGTGCTGACCGGGGGCGAGCCGCCGCGAGATGATCAGATCCTGCATGGCCTGATACACCCGCTCCCGCAACGGAACCGGCCGGTCGATCCGGCGTGCCGCAAGGTCCTGGGCCAACTCGGTCGGCTGCATGCGGCACTCCCCGTGACGGTCTTTGTCGACTGCCTACAGCATACAAGGACCGAGTTGCTCAGCAGCGCCAATTCGCGCTGGTCAATGCGTGGTTAACCCGGAGTTCGGGGGTCCGGGGGACGAGGCCCACTGGCTTGGGGTCTGGGGGGCTTGCCCCCGGAAGAGTGTGCTGGGGGCTTGGCCCCCAAGAAGGCACAAATCGAGGGCATCGGCGAGCGCATTCCGCGAGCACACCTCGCCCATCCCCTCGATTCAATGTGTCCGCAACCGGTCTTCGAATGTCCGGACGAGCTCCCGCCAGGAACCGACCTCGGCGTCGAATGGCGGGCTGGGAGCCAGCCGCGTCGGATCGGGCGCCAGGATGAACGACACCAGCCAGCCCAGGGGTTCCGACTGCGTCAGCTTCTCGCCCACCGACTCGTCGCCGGCCCAGTCCGCCACGTCGGTCAGCAGCTCCACGGCCAGGTCCAGCTGCACCGGGTCGACCGTGTCCGGGCCGCCGGCGAGGTCGTCGGCCAGGCCCTGCAACACATACGTGTTGTCGACGTCCACCTCGATCTTCAGGCTGCCGTCCGTGGCCTTCGTGGCCACCTCCTCCCAGGTGGCCATGTCGGCGAGGTCGTTGCCGTCCTCCGCGGGGTTGGCCAGGTACTTGGCGAGGGTGCGCGGCGAGGTGAACACGTCGATCCTGCCGTCCGAGCCAAGGAAGATCGGCTCGAGGGTCGACTCGTCTTCCCCGTAGTAGCAGCGCAACGTGTAGTACGCGGTGCTTTCGGTGATGATCTTGATCGGGTCGATGCCGACCTCGCCCCAGAACCCGAGCGGCTTGGCCTCCTCCAACGGCTCGGCGTCCTCTTCGGACTCAGCGGCGTCCTCGGTGTCCTCTTCGGACTCTTCAGCGTCCTCGGACTCGTCGGCCTCGTCGAGGTCCTCGGCATCCTCGGCGTCCAGAGCGCTCTCCGACTCCTCGGACTCCGCTTTGAACGCAGCCAGCTCGTCGGTCGTCTGGTCCAGAGTGGCCGCGTCCACCTCGGGCACGGTGACCACGACATCGAGCGCGTCGAGCACCTCGTCCCACCGCTCGGAGATGGTCTCGGCCAGGTCGGTCCACAGCCGCTCGCCGTCGCGACCGGTGAACGGATACGTCCCCTGGGACAGCTGGTTGAAACCCTGCGCGGACTCCAGGATCTCGTGCACCACCTCGAGGTCGCACACGTTGGCCAGCGAGCGCACGATGGCCACGATGTCGGCCAGCTCGCCCACCGTCCAGGTGTCCGGCTCCTCGGCCACCAGCTCCGGCACCCCGACCAGGTCGTACTGGTGCGCCTCGTCCGGCATCAGCTCGGCCACCGACAACCCCGGCACCACCGACCAGGCCGGGTGGTCCACCAGGTCGTGCTCCTCCACCGTGCGAACGAAAGCGGCGAGGTGGGCGGCGTCCGGGAAGGCGTACAGGTCGTCCTCATGGCCGAGGAACGCCTCCCACTCCTCGCCCTCCTCCCGCCAGCTCGGTGCCCACAACGTGACGAGATCGCCCTGGGGCAGCCCGAGCTCGATCGGAACGATGTCCTGAGCCATAGGAAGGTCCTCCTGTGGGAGCGCACCAAACGACGGGAAGCCTACGGGGTCATGGCGAACGGCGGGATCACCGGTCGGAACGAAGCGTGGACGGGTCGAAGGACAGCGGGTCGTCGGGGTCATCTTCGGCCACCGGAGCCTCGGGTGCCACGGAAATCTCCGGCGCGACCGGCGCCGTGTCCCAGCCGGCGGCGCGGGCCGGCGACGGCCCGATCAACCGCTCCAGCTCGGCGGTGACCACATCGCCGAGCACCAGCGCCAGCCTGTTGAAGCACTCCTGCCGGGCGTACTCGGTGGCCAGGTGCGCGGCTTCCATGATCATCCGGCCGAGCTCCTTGCCCCCGAAGGACATCGCCGCCGGGTGCAGGG
This sequence comes from Actinophytocola sp., assembly GCF_036002505.1. Taxonomy (GTDB): domain Bacteria; phylum Actinomycetota; class Actinomycetes; order Mycobacteriales; family Pseudonocardiaceae; genus DASYTH01. The sequence goes on from NZ_DASYTH010000136.1 coordinate 6,145, forward strand.
CCAGCGCACGCAGCTCGCCGCCGGCGTCCGTGGTGGCCTGCACCAGCCGCCGCTCGTCCATCGCCACCCCGGTGACGCTCGCGATGATCTCCGGCAGCCGCGCGCTGGCCTGCCGGCGCAGCTCCGCACGGGCGACCAGCTCGTCGACCGGGGGCTCGGGCGCGGTCACCGCTGCCTCCGCAGCACCTCGACCCAGTCGACGAACTCGTCGGCCGGCGCGCCGGGCGGGATGCCCAGGGAGGTGAGGCTGTCGGCGACCTCCCGGCTCACCACGGGCCGGATCGTCTGGTGCAGCTTGGCGCCCGCGGTGCGGGTGGCCTGCCGGGCGAGCTTCACCAGCTCCGCGGCGAGCTGCTCGGGATGCATCGACAGCGCCGAGGTCTGGATCTCGATGTCCACGAGGGCGCCGCCCGGCCGCACGGTGACCGTGATCGCGCCGTTGGGCAGCGACGCCCGGCCGGTGACCGGACCGTTGCTCCGCAGCTGCGCCGACACCCGCGCGCCGGTGTCCCGGATCCTCCGGTCCGCGCGGGATATCTCGGTGTCGAGGTGGTCCTGATATTCGCTCATGGCAACGACCCCAAAGTTACCCGGACTCCGGGTCGAATGCGGGGTATGTCGGCAGGGGCTCGACGTGCCAGGAGGTTGTGGCGGCGAGCAGGCGCCGGGCGAGCTCGGCGACGGCGAGCAGCTCGCCTGCGGCCTCGAGCGTGCCGGCCAGCGTTGACCAGCGGTGCCGGAGCAGCTGACGCCGGGTGGGCACCGGCTTTCGACGCGGGTGCATCGGCTTGTCCGCGGTCGCCGCGGACCAGCCGAGGTTGGCCGAGACGCCCAGGGTCCACGCGGCCATGGCGTGCCGGACGCCGGCGTGCCACAGGTCGTCGTCGGCGAGGTGTGGATGGCACGCCACGACGTGTCCACGGTAGGTGCTTTCCAGCTCCGCCATGAGCCGGGACGGCAGCCGGAACACACACCAGCAGCTGGCGAACGGCATCGTGATGTACGCGGCGTCCAGGAAGACCGAGCGGTAGCCGGCGCCCTCGAAGTCCAGCAGGCGCATGCCGTCCGGGGTGATCAGATTGTTGTCCGGGCAGATGTCGCCCGGTGAGAACACCGGGAACCGCTCGGGATCGCGAACGGATCGGAGGGTGGCGAGCGCCGCGGCCAGCCCGGCGGGCGCGGTCACGCCCAGGCGGTCCAGCACCGGGGGCAACCCGGTGATCCACTCGCCGAGGAAGTCCCCGTCGTCCCATGCCGGAACGCCCCGGTCGTACCGGGCCCGCAAGGCCGCCAGTTCGGACTGCCGCCCGACCGCGGCCGTGGCCAACCGGCCGTATGCCGTCGCCCACGCGAGCAACCCGGCTCTGGCCTCCGCGGCGGACCCACCCAGCAGGAGGTCGGCCAGGCTCGGCGCGCTGCCCAGGTCGGACAGCACCAGCAGCGGCGTGGCCAGGTCCGCGGCGAGCATCTCGGGTCCATGCCCGACCAGCTGCAGACCGGCGGCCTCCGCGGTGAAACAGGCCAGCGCGTCCGGCCGGTCATCGAAGATCTTCACCACCACCGTGCCGCCCGCGCCCGTGCGGCAGCGCAGCACCGTGCATCGGAATCCGCCGCCCAGATCGGTCGGCTCGGACAGCGTCGTTCTGAGCAGTGACCCGGCCGTCGCCAGGGCCGAGTCGATTGCGCTCACCACGCCATGATCGACCTCGGGTGAGCCACGGGCACCCGAATATCAGCCGGTCGGCCGGTAGAAGCCGAGGAACGGGTCACCCATGTTGTGCGTGCGGATCGCGTTGACCTGCACCGGATCCCCGGCCTCGATGAGCTGCCCGTTGCCGACGATCATGGCCACATGCCCGTCCCAGACGACCAGGTCGCCGGGCATCAGCTGGCCCGGATCCACCGAGGCGCCGACCGCCTGCGCCGCGGAGTGCCGGGGGAGCTGCAGGCCGGCCAGGCCGTAGGACCACGAGGTGAGCCCGCTGCAGTCGGTGCCGGAGGGCGGGTTCGAGGCGCCCCAGACATACGGCGTGCCGAGCGCGCTCATGGCGTTCCGCACGGCTGCCGCGGCCACCTCGTTGGGGGCTTCGGCGCTGCTGCCGTCCGGCAGGTTCACGCCGACCCCGGTGCCGGGCTGCGGCGGGATCGCCTGCGGCAGGTGCGGACCGACCGGCGTGCTGCCGCCGCCACCGTGGCCGCCACCGAAACCGCCGCCGCCCCCGCCACCACTGCCATGACCGCCGACGTCGCCGTGGCCCGCGGCGGGGGCGGCGAGCGGGCCGGAGCCGTTGGCCGCACCGCCACCGGGCGACCCGGCGAACGAGGGTGAGGTGTAGCCCATCGCCTGCGGACCGAGCTGCCCGCTCACGGCGCCGAGCACGCCGCCGTCCACCGGCTTCAGCGTGGCCAGCTGGCTGACCAGGGGCGCGAGCTGGTCGCGGACCCGTTGCAGCGCCTCACCGGTCTTGGTGGAGTAGTCGTCGGCCAGGGTGCGCACGGTGGCGTAGGCCTGCATGGCCCGCGCGTTGTCGCCGTTGGCCGCGGCGGTCTCGGCGGCCTCCAGCACCGGCGTGGCCCGGGCGATGAACTCGGTGATCAGGTTGTCGATCACGGTGCGCCCGGAGCTGACCGCGCTGGCCGCGGTACCGGCCACGGTGCTCGCCGCCGTGCTGTTCTCGGCGAGCGTGACCATCGCGGACTTCACCTTGCCGACCCGGTCCTGGAAGAGCCCGGCCTGCTGGCCGTACCAGCCGCCGAGGGCCTTGCGCACCAACCCGTCGTGCTGGCCCTCCAGCTCGGTCAGCGCGGTGGTGGCCCGGCCGAACGAGTCGCCGGCCTTGGCCGCGCTGCCGGTGTCCCCGTCCAGCTTCGCGCGGTGATCCCGCATGGGCTTCACGAACGCTTCAATGGTCATGCGGCGTTCTCCCACTCGGGAATGTTGGCCATGGTCTTGGGTCGCCTTGGCAGACGGGTCACCGGACCGCTCCTCGGGCAGACCGTGTCCCACTGGGGGCAAGCCCCCAGACCCCAGTTCCTCGGCCTACCCTCGTCGCGGTGGGCCAACTCCCTCGCCCCCGGCATTCGCAAGCTCATGCCTCGGCCGCCCGCCTGATCTCCGCTCCCGCATCCGCGTCCTGCTGCTGGTACCCGGCCAATCCCTGGCCGACCGACTGCGCCAGCGTCGAGATCCCCTCGGCGGTCGCGGCGACGCCGTCGAGCTGCGCCTGCGCGGCGGTCTTGAACGCACCGGCGAGCCCGACCTCCACCCCCAGCTTGCCGAAAGCGTCCTCCGGCAACGCGTTGGCGCCGCTCAACGTGCCCGTGCCGACCGAGCGCAGATCCTCGGCCAGCCGCCCGGCCGCCTTGCTGTAGCCGGACAACGCCTCCTCGTCGACCTGGACGCGGTCCCTCTCGCCCGCCATGCGACCCTCCCGGACAGTGCGCAGACCTGTAGTCAGACTGCCTTATGACGGGCCGGGTGTGGGCGAAGTTCCCCCGATTGGCGCGCACTGGGTCTGATGCCCTGAAGGCGGCCTTCAGGACGTTGAGTGCCCCGATGGCCGCCTTCAGGGCATTGCCCAGCGCTCACACGCCCATCGGGTGCCAGACGGTCTTTGACTCCAGGAAACTGCGGATTCTGGTGATGTCGGGCGGGCGGGTCCAGTCGGGTTCGGTGGGTTTGGCGCGCAGGACGCGTTTGACCGTGCCCGCGGCGGCGCGTTCGAGGTCGGCGCGGAGGGAGTCGGGGGCGCCGGTGAGGTCGAGGGCGTTGACGTCGGCGTGCGAGGCGAGCCAGGGGGCGAGCTCAGCGGTGCGGCCGGTGAGGATGTTGACCACGCCGCCCGGGACGTCGGAGGTGGCGAGGACCTCGGAGAGGGTGATCGCGGGCAGCGGGCGGTCCTGGCTGGCGATGACGACCGCGGTGTTGCCGGTGGCGATCACCGGGGCGAGGACGCTGACCAGGCCGAGCAGCGACGAGGACTGGGGGGCGAGGATGCCGACCACGCCGGTGGGTTCCGGGACGGCGAAGGAGAAGTACGGGCCGGCGACCGGGTTGGCGGCGCCGAGCACGGTGGCGATCTTGTCGGACCAGCCGGCGTACCAGACCCAGCGGTCGATCGCCGTGTCCACAATGGACTGGGCGCGGCGGCCCTCGCCGGTGCTCACCTCGGCCAGGAACTGCTCGCGGCGGCCCTCGAGCAGCTCGGCCACCCGGTAGAGGACCTGGCCGCGGTTGTACGCGGTCGCGCCGGACCAGCCGGCGAAGGCCTTGCGGGCGGCGGCGACCGCGTCTCGAACGTCCTTT